>NZ_JASCPT010000097.1:0-20085 GCF_029959775.1 Pseudomonas sp. PS01270
GGGAGCGAGCCTGCTCGCGAAGGCGCCGTGTCAGTCAGTACATCTCTGACTGGTATAGCCCCTTCGCGAGCAGGCTCGCTCCCACATGGGATATTGGTGCGTCAGGGCCGACGGATGAATGACCGGATTTTTAGGAAAAGTCCTACAGAGCTATCGCCGACGCTTGCGTAGTCTTGCCCTCCCCAAACCTCACCGGGAGAATGACCATGAGCAACAAAGCGTTGCGCATCCTGATCGCCGACCCGCAGCATTTTCATCGCATGAAAATCGAGCGCCTGTTCAACTCGCTCGGCTACTACCGCGTCGCCCCGGTGCAGACTCTCGGCGAATTGTTGACCTTGGTCGACTATGGCTGCGAGCCGTTCGATGTGCTGGTGATCAATGCCGAGCTGGCGGCAGGCTCCCTGGATCTGTCGGGTTTTCTGCTCGATCACCCACAGGTTCGCCACGCTCTGATCTACAACGAACCGTCGGCGCCCTTGCTGACGGTTGCGGGGTTTGCTCAGGAAAACGCGCAGATCAGCCCGACGCCATTGCCCAATTTACAGCTCATCGGGCAGGTGATGGCGAGAGTCGAAACTTGCGATGAACGCCAGGCAGCGCCTGACTCTCAGGCGTCGTTGCGCCATGCCAATGCATAAAAAACCACTCTGCACAACTGTCAGACCTGACAGGTGATTCTGTTGCTCATACATGTAACAGTGCCGGCGCGGCCACCGACTCCGGGACAGACTGTTGCGGTGTCTTCGATTTTGCAGGAGTACCAATGAAGTCAGCGCTGATCGTCGATGATCACCCAGTCGTGCGCGCGGCCATTCGAATTGTCCTGCAGGCTCAAGGCTTCACGCAGATTCATGAAGCGTCCAATGGCAATGAAGTCGTGCCGTTGATCTGCGCGCATGATCCGCACCTGGTTGTGCTCGATCTGGGGCTGGGATCGATGGACGGTCTGGAAGTGCTGACGCGAATCCAGATCAAGGCGCCGACGGCGCGTTGCCGGGTGCTGGTGTTCAGCATGCATGAGCCCACGCATTATCAAGAGCGTTGTCTGCGCGCCGGCGCGAGGGGCTACGTGACCAAGAGCAATCAACTGACTCTGCTGCACGAAGCCATCAAGGCATTGATGTCCGGCCACACTTATTTCTCCGCATTGCCCAATACCAGCGGTCTGTACAACGCCGTGCAACGCACGGAAAAGGAGCTGATCGCGCAGCTGTCCGATCGAGAGTTATGCATTTTCGTGAATCTGGCGCTGGGCAAACCGAACAAGGCCATCGCTTTGGAAATGCACCTGAGTCACAAAACCGTCAGCACCTACAAGACCCGCATGATGGCGAAACTTGGCCTGGGTTCGCTGGTGCTTCTGCGTGAGTTCGCCAAGCGCAATCACTTGATCTGAGTACCCCGACATGATGCAGGGACTGCGGGTTTTATTGCTGTGGCTGGGGCTTGTTGCCTCGGTCGGGGCGAATGACCAGCCGCAGACGCTGGAGGTGCTGGCGCGCCTCGAACCGGGAAGTATCCAGGTCCGCCTCGATGATCGGGAGCGCCAGTGGTTACGTGAGCATCCAGTCTTGCGCATGGGCATTTCCGGCCCGGATTACCCGCCCTTCGAAATCACCCGCAATCAGCATGAGCTGGAAGGGCTGACCGCCGATTACGCCGATCTGCTGGCGCAACTGCTCGGCATCAGGATCGAAGTGCGGCGTTTCGCCGATCGTCCCGCACTGATGGCCGCACTCAAGCGCGCTGACGTCGAACTCCTGGGCACCTCGAACAGTTTCGAAGCCGCCGATCCGGCCTTTGTTCTGTCGCGGCCGTACGCTGAAGATCAGCCAATGCTGGTGACGCGTCATGACGAGAAACTGCCTGCTGACCTTGCAGGCAAACGCATCGCCATGGTCGAGGATTACCTGCCACTGGCCCATGTTCAGGCGTTCTACCCCGGCGCCCACGTGCAGCTTTATGCTTCGGCCATGGATGCACTCGGCGCGGTCGCCTTCGGTGCCGACGATGTGTACCTGGGCGACTTCATCAGCGCCAACTACCTGATCAACACCAATTATCGCAACGACCTGCAACTGGCCGGGCCGTCGGGGCTTGATGCCAATCCGTTCGCCTTTGCGTTGTTGCGCAGCGATGTGGTGCTCAAACGCATCGTCGACAAGGCCTTGCTGGCCGTGCCCATGGAGCGTCGCCATCTGATCGAACAGCGCTGGAGCGTCGGCCTCGCCGAGATGGCCGAACAGTCGCGGGTACACCTCAGCGCCGCCGAGCAGCAGTGGCTGGATCAGCACCCGGTGGTGCGGGTCGGCGCTGTCGAAGACTTCGCGCCGTTGGCGTTTTTCGATGCCGATGGACGCTTCAACGGGCTGGCAGCGCAGTTGCTGAGCCTGATTGCACAGCGCAGCGGGCTGAATTTCGAGATCGTGCGTGGCACCTCCTTGAACGATCAGTTCGAGCAGCTCCAGGCCGGCGCACTCGATGTTCTGCCGGTGGTGACGCCGAGCACCGAGCGGGAAGCGCAGCTGCAATTCACCCGCGCCTATCTGAACAATCCGTTCGTGCTGGTCAGCGCAGCGAACGGACCACATCCATTGCCGCTCGACGAACTGGCGGGCAAACGCCTGGCCATCTATCGAGGGCATCCGTTGCGCGATTATTTGCTGCAACGGGTGCCCGGACTGCGTCTGGTCGAAGTCAAAAGCCCCGCCGAAGGCATGGCGCTGATTGCCCGTGGACAGGTCGACGTGACGGTAAGTTCGTTGCTGGTGGCGCGTTTTCTGATCGCCCGCCAATACCGCGACCGCCTGCGTATTACCGGCACCGTAGGCGATCAGCCGGCGCGCATCGCTTTGGCCACGGCGCCGCAGTCGGCGCTGCTGCACTCGATCCTGAACAAGGCGTTGCTGAGCATCGCGCCGCAGCAAATGGATGAACTGGTCGAGCGCTGGAGCCACGATGTGGTGGTGGAGGACAGCTATTGGTCGCGCCATCGCCGCGAGATTCTGCTTGGTTTTGCCGGCGCCGCAGGCTTGCTGCTGCTGGCCTTGATCTGGATCGGCTGGCAGCGTCGGCAGATCCATCAGCGCCAGCAATGGTTGTTGCAACTGCAACAGGCCAAGGACGTAGCGGATGAGGCCAATCGGGCCAAAAGAACTTTCCTGGCGACCATGAGCCACGAGATCCGCACACCGATGAACGCCTTGATCGGCATGCTCGAACTGGCCCTCAAGCGCGCAGAGGAGGGCGTGACTGATCGACTGGCAATTCAGGTGGCGTCGAATGCCGGCCAGCAATTATTGGCGTTGATTGGCGACATTCTCGATATCGCCCGTATCGAGTCGGGGCATTTGTCCCTTTCGCCCGAGCGGGCCAACCTGCGCGAGACGGTGTTATCGGTGTGTCGGGTTTTCGAAGGGCTGGCGCGGCAGAAGCGCTTGTTGTGGCGCATCGAACTTGATCCGCGCGCCGACGTGGATGTGCTGATTGATCCGACGCGCTTCAAACAAGTGCTGTCGAACCTGTTGAGCAATGCGATCAAATTCACCGAGGCGGGCGAGGTGAGTTTGCGCTTGCAGGTCATCGCCATGACCGACGCTGAAGTGGACTTGCTGTTGCGCATCGAAGACAACGGCATCGGCATCAGCGGCGAAGATCAAAAGCGCCTGTTCAGCCCGTTCGTTCAAGCGAGCAATAGCCTTCAAGCGGCGCGCAGCGGTTCCGGCCTGGGGCTGGTGATCAGCCGTAACCTCTGCGAAATGATGGGCGGCACACTGGGTCTCGATAGTGATCTCGGGCAAGGCACGCGAGTAAAAATCAATATCCAGTTGCCGCTGTTGACGTCGGTGACGACCGCACTGGCAACGCCCGAGGCGGCAGCCGCGACCTGTGTATTAAGCGTGTTGGCGGTCGACGATCACCCGGTCAATCGCTTGCTGATGTGCTGGCAACTGAGTGAATTGGGGCATCGCACGGTAGACGTGGGCGACGGAGAACAGGGGCTGGACCGCTGGCGAACCCAGGCCTTCGATGTGGTGATCACCGACTGCAACATGCCGCGCCGCAATGGCTATGAGCTGGCGCAGGCGATTCGCAACGAAGAAGCCGCCAGCGGCCGCAGGCCCTGTCTGATCCTCGGTTTTACGGCCAATGCGCAGGTCGAAGAGCGCCTGCGCTGTCTGGATGCCGGCATGGACGGTTGCCTGTTCAAACCGATTCGCTTGCATGATCTGGCTGAAGCCCTGAAAGGCGCTCATCGTTGCGAGCGCCACGAAGATGAAACGCCAAGTGCCGAGCCCGTCGAGATTGATCTGACTGCCCTGGAGCAGATGGCCGGTGCCGATCACTCGTTGATCGAGCGTTTGCGCAAGGAAGTCGGCAATAGCTTGCGCGACGATCTGCAGGCTTTGGATCAGACCCGCGTCGGCGACCGCAACGGCCTGCGTGAGCTGGCCCATCGCATCAGGGGCGGTGCGCAAATGGTTGGGGCAGCGCGGGTTGTTGCGGCGTGTGCAGATCTGGACACGGCATGCCGAGACGGTGAAAACGCGTTTATCGAGCGTGCCATCGACAAGTTGCGCGAAGCCATGCACGGCCTCGCGCGCTGCCTCTGAGCCAACGCAGTCTCCTGTGGGAGCGAGCCTGCTCGCGAAATGCGCGCCGCTGACTCAATTGTTCTGCCTATGGAACACTCAAGCCGATTTCCACCCTCTAGTCGAATATTCGATATGCCCTTACGCTTAATCCAATGCATTTATCCATTGGAGACCCCATGAAAAACATCATCGGCATTTACACCAGCCCGCGCGGCCATTGGGTCGGCGATGGTTTCCCGGTGCGCACGCTGTTTTCCTACGACAATCTGGGCAAGCACATCAGCCCGTTTCTGCTGCTCGATCACGCCGGTCCCGCCGAATTCACCCCGACCACTGAACAGCGTGGCGTCGGCCAGCACCCGCACCGTGGTTTCGAAACCGTGACCATCGTTTACGACGGCGAAGTGCAGCACCGCGATTCCACCGGCAGTGGCGGCACCATCGGCCCGGGTGATGTGCAGTGGATGACCGCAGCTTCCGGCATCCTCCATGAGGAATTCCACTCGGAAAACTTCGCCCGAACCGGCGGCAAGCTGGAAATGGTCCAGCTGTGGGTCAACCTGCCGGCCAAGGACAAAATGGCCGCGCCGGGTTACCAGACCATTCTCGACCGCGACATTCCGAGCATCGCGCTCAAGGACAACGCCGGCAGTCTGCGTCTGATCGCCGGCGAATTCGACGGGCACACCGGACCTTCGCGGACTTTTACGCCAATCGACGTGTGGGATTTGCGCCTCAATGCCGGCAAGTTGCTGACGCTTGATCTGCACGAAGGACGCAACACGGCACTGGTGGTGTTGAAAGGTTCGGTGCAGGTCAACGGTGCGGAATCGGTTGGGGTAGGGCAGTTGGCGCTGTTCGAACGCGACGGTGATCGACTCACCCTCCAGGCCAGCGAAGACGCGGTGGTGTTGCTGCTCAGTGGCGAGCCGATCGACGAACCGATCGTCGGCCATGGCCCGTTCGTGATGAACACCGAGCAGGAAATCCACCAGGCCTTCGCCGACTTCCAGTCCGGGCGTTTTGGCCAGATGCACGCCTGACCCCGAGCTTTACCGCCAACTGAAACTCCCACAGGTTGTTCAGCGTCTGATCGTTCCCACGCTCTGCGTGGGAATGCAGCCGGGGACGCTCCGCGTCCCACAGCCTCAAGATCGCAGCCTTCGTCAGCTCCTTCAGGGTTTTGCAGTGTTTGTAAGCCGGTGCTCATCCACCGAAATCAATTGCTCCTACACTGTGCCAATCTGTGCGATCTTCTCGCGATTGGCCTTTGTCGGAGTTGTTTGATGCTGTCTCTGCTGACCGAACACCCGTTGTTTAGCGCGTTGATCCTGATCCTGCTCGATCTTGGCTTGTGGCGGCTGATCAGCTCTCGCGGCAGTGAATGGAAGCTGCTGGTGCGGGTGCTGATTTTTGCCCTGTTCAGCATTGTGCTGTTCAACGAAGGTCTCAACCCGATGGAACCGGCGCCGTGGGCCGACAACGTGCCGCTGCATCTGGCGGCGACCGGTTTGCAGATCGGCTGGTGGCTGTTTGGTGCGCGGACCCTGACGGTGTTGATCGGCGCGGTGATGATGCAGCGGGTCGGCCACACCGGCCGGCTGTTGCAGGACTTGCTCGGCGCGGTGATTTTCCTCATCGCGATCATTGCGGCGCTGGCGTACGTGCTCGATCTGCCAGTCAAAGGTGTGCTGGCGACGTCCGGCGCGTTGGCGATCATTGTCGGCCTGGCCTTGCAGAGCACCTTGAGCGATGTGTTTTCCGGCATCGTCCTCAACACCACCAAGCCCTATCAACTCGATGACTGGATCTCCATCGACGGCACCGAGGGCCGCGTCACCGACATCGACTGGCGCGCCACGCGTCTGCAAACCAGTCAGGGCAGCATGGCCGTGATTCCCAACTCGCTGGCGGCGAAAGCCAAAATCATCAACTTCAGCCGACCGAGCAATATGTTCGGCGTTTCCGTCAGCGTGCCCGTCAGCCCCCATGCCCGACCCAGCTCAGTGATCGAGGCGTTGGAGCGGGCGATGCAAGGCTGCCGGCAATTGCTCGACACACCGGCGCCCAGCGTGTCGTTGAAGAGTTCTGCCAGCGGCGGCGCGGAGTACGAAATCAGTGGATTTGTCGCCTCGATGGGCGAGAAGCGCGTGGTGCGCAATCAGTTGTTCGACCTCGCTTACCGGCATTTGCAGGCCTCCGGCGTCAATCTGCTGTCGAGCAACGAGACCAGCGCCGCACCGCAGTTGTCGCGGCCACGGGCGCTGCTGGAAAGCTCACCGATCTTCTCGACTCTGCGTGAAGAAGAAAAAGACACCTTCAGCCAGAACATGACTCTGCAAACTTTCCGCGCCGGCGAAACGATTCTGGCGGGCGGCGAGGTCAGCGATCATTTGTTCATCATTGAGTCCGGCGTGGTTTCGGTGACGCTCAAGCGCCATGGTGCACCCCTGGAATCCGGGCGCATGGGGCCGGGTGAGGTGATCGGCGAGGCCGGGATTCTTTCCGACACCGCCTTGCCGGCGGATTTTTCCGCGAAGACTTTCTGCGCCCTGTATCGCATCGAGAAGTCCTACCTGAAACCGTGCCTGGACGCGCGCCATGACATCCACGATGCGATGCAGGCATTGCTCGATTTCCGTCTGCACAAGGCGCAGTCGCTGACCGAGGACGCGCCCGTGGTCGCGCCGAAAAGAGGCTTTCTGCAATGGCTGCGTAATCGCGTCTGAGCTGTCGTATTGTCATTCGATGCAACCTGCGCGGCGTTCTCAGGGTCACAATTTGCAATCCCACCGGGCAGGAGTTGCAGACGATGAAAAACCTGCGAATCGCCACCTTCAACGTCAACGGCATGCGCGCGCGGCTGCCGAATCTGCTGGAATGGCTCAAGCGCGAGCAACCGGACATCGTCTGCCTGCAAGAGCTCAAATCAGTCGACAGCGCATTTCCCGTCGCCGAACTGGAGGCCGCCGGTTACGGCGCAATCTGGCAGGGCCAGGCGTCATGGAATGGCGTGGCGATTCTGGCGCGTGATGCGCAGCCGTTGGAGAGTCGACGCGGTTTGCCCGGCGATGCCGATGACACCCACAGCCGCTATATCGAAGCGGCGGTGCACGGTGTGCTGGTCGGTTGCCTGTATCTGCCCAACGGCAACCCGCAGCCGGGGCCGAAATTCGATTACAAACTGGCCTGGTTCGAGCGTCTGATCAATTACGCCAAAGACCTGCAAAGCAGCGATCACCCGGTGGTCCTGGCCGGTGACTTCAATGTCGTGCCCACCGACATGGACATCTACAACACCCGATCCTGGCTCAAGGATGCTTTGTTGCAACCTGAAAGCCGCGAGTGCTACCAGCGGCTGCTGGATCAGGGCTGGACCGATTCTCTGCGCCACGTGTATCCCGAAGAGCGCCTCTACACCTTCTGGGATTATTTCCGTAACCATTGGCAAACCAATTCCGGCCTGCGCATCGACCACCTGCTGCTCAACCCGGCATTGAGCCCGTATTTGCACGACGCTGGCGTCGACGCCTGGGTACGCAACGAACCGCACGCCAGTGACCATGCACCGACATGGATTCGCATCGCTTCGCGGAAAAAGCGCTGAGCGGGCGATTGGCGAAATCAATTGTCGGAAGTCGTGCTTGATCCCGTATACAGGGCAATAACCACGCAGTGTTCTGCGGCCCATGCATAAGGATCGAGCAATGAGTGCGCCACGGCTGAGCAATATCAAGTTGTATCTGCAACGCCTGGGTTTCGATGAACCACCGCCGCCGACCCTGGATACGTTGTGTGAATTGCAGCTGCGCCATACCGCTGAGTTTGTTTTCGAAAACCTGGCCACGGTCAGCGGTGCGCCAGTGTTGATCGACCTTGCGTCCATCGAAGAAAAAGTCCTGCGCAGTGGTCGCGGCGGCTATTGCTACGAACTCAATTACTTGTTCTTCGCGATGTTGCTGGAATTGGGCTTCGACGCGCGGGCGATCAGCGGGCGCGTGGTGATGAATCAACCGGAAGGCAGCTGGACGGCGCGCACCCATCGTTTGAGTCTGGTGACCATCGACGAAGTGCGTTACATCACCGACGTCGGCTTTGGCGGCATGGTGCCCACCGCACCGCTGCTGCTCGCCAGTGAAGATGAGCAACCCACCCCACACGAACCTTACCGCATCGACAAGCAAGCAGATGGCTACCTACTGCGCGCCAAAGTCGCAGGCGAATGGCGGCCGATGTACCTGTTCGATTTGCAACGCCAGGAAGACATCGATTACACCGTCGGCAACTGGTACGTCTCCACCCATCCCGAGTCACCCTTTTCGCAGCGCCTGATGGTCGCGCGCACCGGCGCTGGCTGGCGCAAAACCCTGAACAACGGCAGTTTTGCCATTCATCACATGGGCGCGGACAGTGAGCGGCGCGAGGTGGCGGACGTCGACGAGCTGATGAAATTGCTGCGGCGCGAGTTCGATCTTCAGGTGCCTGATTCACCGCGTGTGCGACAAGCGCTGGCTCGGGTCATCGCGCCAGCCTCCATCTAAGGCTTTACATCAGGCTCCAATACGCGACGGATTTCGCCGATGGCCGCTGAAAGAGTGCGACTGCACCGTCGGTCGCCGTGAACACTTCAGCCTGGTGGGCACTGGCGCGGACGCAGCGGGGATGTGTTGCCGGATTTGTTGGGGCAAGAAGCGCAGGCTAGAAGGTTGGATGGCTACCTAACCATTATGTGACTGACAAGTTGTATACAACTCTATGGACATTTGTCCTGAGTATTGAATACAGTGTGCGCATAACAAAAACCAGGGAACCCCCCACCATGAAAACGCCCCATGTTTCACACCAACGGCCCGAGGACGAAAACCTCGGGGTCGGCGCGAATATGGCTTACGGCCTGCAACATGTTCTGACCATGTACGGCGGTATCGTTGCGGTGCCACTGATCATTGGCCAGGCGGCCGGTCTGTCGCCGGCGGACATTGGTCTGTTGATTGCTGCCTCATTGTTTGCGGGGGGGCTGGCGACGTTGCTGCAAACCCTGGGTCTGCCGTTTTTTGGCTGTCAGCTGCCGCTGGTCCAGGGCGTATCGTTCTCCGGCGTGGCGACCATGGTTGCGATCGTCAGCAGCGGCGGGGAGGGCGGTTTCCAATCGGTGCTGGGTGCGGTGATTGCCGCCTCGTTGATCGGCTTGCTGATCACGCCGGTGTTTTCACGCATCACCAAGTTCTTTCCCCCGCTGGTCACCGGCATTGTGATCACCACCATCGGCCTGACGCTGATGCCGGTGGCCGCACGCTGGGCGATGGGCGGCAACAGCCACGCGCCGGACTTCGGCAGCATGCAGAACATCGGTCTGGCGGCGGTGACGCTGGTGCTGGTGTTGCTGCTGAGCAAGGTTGGCAGCGCGACCATTTCTCGGCTGTCGATTCTGCTGGCCATGGTCATCGGCACGGTGCTGGCGGTGTTCCTTGGCATGGCGGATTTCTCCAGTGTCACCACCGGCCCCATGTTCGGCTTCCCGACACCGTTCCACTTCGGCATGCCGACCTTCCATTTCGCCGCGATCCTGTCGATGTGCATTGTGGTCATGGTGACGCTGGTGGAAACCTCGGCGGACATCCTCGCCGTGGGCGAAATCATTGACACCAAGGTAGATTCCAAACGCTTGGGCAACGGCCTGCGTGCCGACATGCTGTCGAGCATGTTTGCGCCGATCTTCGGTTCGTTTACGCAAAGTGCTTTCGCGCAGAACGTCGGTCTGGTGGCGGTGACCGGGATCAAGAGCCGTTTTGTGGTGGCCACCGGTGGTCTGTTCCTTGTCGTGCTTGGCCTGCTGCCGTTCATGGGTCGGGTGATTGCTGCAGTGCCGACTTCGGTACTCGGCGGCGCCGGTATCGTGCTGTTCGGCACGGTGGCCGCGAGTGGCATCCGCACGTTGTCAAAGGTGGACTACCGCAACAACGTCAACCTGATCATCGTTGCCACCTCGATCGGTTTCGGCATGATCCCGATCGCCGCGCCGAACTTCTACGATCATTTCCCGAGCTGGTTCGCGACTATTTTCCATTCGGGCATCAGTTCGTCGGCAATCATGGCGATCCTGCTCAACCTGGCGTTCAACCACTTCACGACCGGCAACTCGGATCAACAGTCGGTGTTCGCCGCAGCCGAAGAGCGCACCCTGCGTTATCGCGATCTGGCCGCGCTGCGTGAAGGCGATTACTTCAGCGACGGCAAGCTGCATGACTGCGATGGCAAGGAAGTGCCGGTGATCGAGCCGGATGACCACGACCATGGCCACGGCGCGCCTAAGGTTCAGGTGAAAAGCAGCGAACATGTCTGACCGCTGCGTCTGAAACAAAAAAGGCCGATCTGCCCAAGCAGATCGGCCTTTTGGCATTTTTCGAGTGTCCACAAAAAAGCCCCTGAATCTTGCGATTCAGGGGCTTTGCTATTTGGCTCCACAACCTGGACTCGAACCAGGGACCCAGTGATTAACAGTCACTTGCTCTACCAACTGAGCTATTGCGGAATTGGTGCGTATGTTACTGATTCAAAAAGAGAAGTCAAGCATCGCCTGGCAATTTTTGCGATTCATGGGGACGGACGGCATTTTGTCAGCGATTGGCGGTTACCAGAAAGACTTCAGAGGTCTACCATGGCAGCCCGGAAGTGGTCACACGCGCTACCGGCCATTCGCCGCAAAGGTACGCGCCATGACTCAAATCACCCGCAACACCGAGGTGCTCGCATGAGCACTGCACAGATCAGCCTGCCCAAAGGGATCGGCCCGCACGCCGAAAAACTTTTCGATGCAATCACCGGGGCAAGCACCGCCGAAGAATTGAACCGCGCTGGCGGCAAGGCCGAAGGTTTCGTCCTTGGTCTTGAAAGCAGCAAGGCCATCAAGAGCCAGGTCGCCGAATCGCTGTATGTGATTTACGACGATGCTGCCACTCAACGCTCGGTCGAGCTGGCTTAACTGCCGAAGGTAATCGTGCCGAGCATCAGCTTGGCATAGGCCGCCGTCGCCGCCAGTTGCACCAGCCACAGGGCCAGGCCACCGAGGAATACCCCGGTGGCGACTTGCAGCACCAGGCTCTTTTCACGCTTGGCCGGAGCGCGCGGGATGAAATCATCCAGGTCGTCACGGTCAGCGCGCAGGTTGTCGTTTTTCATGTGGGTTCTCTTCAAATATCTCGGGTGTACACAAAACCGGTAGGAGCTGCGGAACGCTGCGATCTTTTGATCTTGATCTTAGAAACAAGATCAAAAGATCGCAGCCTCGTTGCACTCGTCAGTTCCTACACTTTGGATTGTGTGCAGTCTAGAGGTTGCAAGGCGTTTCCAGAGACAAATAAAAACGGGAAGCCCAAAAGGCTTCCCGTTTTTCATCACTCGCCGAAATCAGATGACCTGAACGATCGCGTCCGTCACAGCCTTGATGTTGCTCTGGTTCAGCGCGGCCACGCAGATGCGGCCGGTGTCCAGGGCGTAGATGCCGAACTCGTTGCGCAGGCGATGCACTTGTTCAGTGGTCAGGCCGGAGTAGGAGAACATGCCGCGCTGACGACCGACGAAGCTGAAATCGCGGCCCGGGGCTTTTTCCGCCAGCAGGGCAACCATCTGCTCGCGCATGCCGCGAATACGCAGACGCATTTCGGCCAGTTCGGCTTCCCACTGCGCGCGCAGTTCCGGGCTGTTCAGCACCGCAGCAACGATGCTGGCGCCGTGGGTCGGCGGGTTGGAGTAGTTGGTGCGGATCACGCGCTTGACCTGCGACAGCACGCGCGCGCTTTCTTCTTTCGATTCGCTGATGATCGACAATGCGCCAACGCGTTCGCCGTACAGCGAGAACGATTTGGAGAACGAGCTCGAGACGAAAAAGGTCAGGCCGGATTCGGCGAACAGGCGCACAGCGGCGGCGTCTTCGTCGATGCCGTCGCCGAAACCCTGGTAAGCCATGTCGAGGAACGGCACGTGACCTTTGGCCTTGACCACTTCCAGCACCTTGTTCCAGTCCGCCGGGGTCAGGTCGACGCCGGTCGGGTTGTGGCAGCAAGCATGCAGGACAACGATCGAGCCGTTCGGCAGGGCATTGAGGTCGTCGAGCATGCCGGCACGGTTCACGTCGTGGGTGGCAGCGTCGTAGTAACGGTAGTTCTGCACCGGGAAACCAGCGGTTTCGAACAGCGCGCGGTGGTTTTCCCAGCTCGGGTCGCTGATCGCCACGACGGCGTTCGGCAGCAGTTGCTTGAGGAAGTCGGCACCGATTTTCAGTGCGCCGGTTCCGCCGACGGCCTGAGTGGTGATGACGCGACCGGCGCTGATCAGCGGCGAGTCGTTGCCGAACAGCAGTTTCTGCACGGCCTGGTCGTAGGCAGCGATGCCATCGATCGGCAGGTAACCGCGCGAAGCGTGTTGCGCGACGCGAATCGTCTCGGCTTCGATCACCGCGCGCAGCAGTGGAATTCGCCCCTCTTCGTTGCAGTACACGCCCACGCCCAGGTTGACCTTGGTGGTCCGGGTATCGGCGTTGAATGCTTCGTTGAGGCCCAGGATTGGATCGCGGGGTGCCATTTCGACAGCGGAGAACAGGCTCATTATTACGGCGGCTCTGAATGGAGAGTGGAGGGACGTGTAGCGCTCCAGCCGAATGCACTAGAGCGGTGCACAAACGGGGAGCTAGTATAGAGGCCATCACCGCGCAATGGCGACAGGCGAATCGGCTTTTGGGGTAAGTTTTTCCAATTATTTCTGGACCGTTAGTCGATTGACTTTGTCAGACTCTTTACCGGATGTAGGACGTTTGCCTTGAAAGGTCAGGCAATCGCCACCACATTCAGCACAATCCAGGTTTTTTCTTGCGCGACATCGGTCGTTTGCGGTCGTCCTCGTGGTGCTCCGTCTGACGCGGAGCGCCGCGAATCCAGAGGTGTGTATGTCGGAATTCCAGCTAGTCACCCGCTTCGAGCCTGCCGGCGATCAGCCGGAAGCCATTCGCCAGTTGGTTGAGGGCATTGACGCCGGGCTGGCGCACCAGACATTGCTCGGTGTGACCGGCTCGGGCAAGACCTTCAGCATCGCCAACGTCATCTCCCAGGTACAGCGTCCGACGCTGGTTCTGGCGCCGAACAAGACCCTGGCCGCGCAGTTGTACGGGGAGTTCAAGGCGTTCTTCCCGAACAACGCCGTGGAATATTTCGTTTCCTACTACGACTACTACCAGCCCGAAGCGTATGTGCCGTCGTCCGACACCTTCATCGAGAAGGACGCCTCGATCAACGACCACATCGAGCAGATGCGCCTGTCCGCGACCAAGGCCTTGCTGGAGCGCAAGGACGCGATCATCGTCACCACGGTATCGTGCATCTATGGTCTGGGCAGTCCGGAAACCTATCTGAAAATGGTCTTGCACGTGGATCGCGGCGACAAGCTCGATCAGCGCGCGCTTCTGCGGCGCCTGGCCGACTTGCAATACACCCGCAACGATATGGATTTTGCCCGGGCGACGTTCCGCGTGCGCGGTGATGTGATCGATATCTTCCCGGCGGAATCCGATCTGGAAGCGATCCGCATCGAGCTGTTCGATGACGAGGTCGAGAGCATTTCCGCGTTTGATCCGCTGACCGGCGAAGTCATCCGCAAGATGCCGCGCTTCACTTTCTATCCGAAGAGCCACTACGTGACGCCTCGGGAAACCCTGCTCGACGCCATCGAAGGCATCAAGGTCGAATTGCAGGAGCGCCTCGAATACCTGCGCAGTAACAACAAACTGGTGGAGGCCCAGCGCCTGGAGCAGCGCACCCGTTTCGACCTCGAGATGATTCTCGAACTGGGTTACTGCAACGGCATCGAAAACTACTCGCGCTACCTTTCCGGGCGTCCATCCGGCGCGGCGCCACCCACGCTTTACGACTATCTGCCTGCCGACGCCTTGCTGGTGATCGACGAATCCCACGTCAGCGTGCCGCAGGTCGGCGCGATGTATAAGGGCGACCGTTCGCGCAAGGAAACGCTGGTGGAGTACGGCTTCCGCCTGCCTTCGGCGCTGGACAACCGGCCAATGCGTTTCGACGAGTGGGAAGGGGTCAGCCCGCAGACCATTTTCGTCTCGGCAACGCCCGGCAACTACGAAGCCGAGCACGCCGGGCGGGTGGTTGAGCAAGTGGTACGGCCGACCGGTCTGGTCGACCCGCAGGTTGAAGTGCGGCCGGCGCTGACTCAGGTCGATGACTTGCTCTCGGAAATCACCAAGCGTGTGGCGATTGAAGAACGTGTGCTGGTCACCACGCTGACCAAGCGCATGGCCGAAGACCTGACCGATTACCTCGCCGACCACGGTGTGCGCGTGCGTTATCTGCACTCGGACATCGACACTGTCGAGCGCGTCGAGATCATCCGCGACTTGCGCCTCGGCGTGTTCGATGTGCTGGTCGGGATCAACCTGCTGCGTGAAGGCCTCGACATGCCGGAAGTGTCGCTGGTGGCGATTCTCGATGCCGACAAGGAAGGCTTCCTGCGTTCCGAGCGCTCGCTGATCCAGACCATCGGTCGCGCGGCGCGTAACCTCAATGGCCGGGCGATTCTCTACGCCGATCGCATGACCGGTTCGATGGAGCGGGCGATTGGTGAGACCGAGCGCCGCCGCGAGAAGCAGATCGCCTTCAACCTCGAGAACGGCATCACCCCGAAAGGTGTGATCAAGGACGTCGCCGACATCATGGAAGGCGCCACCGTACCGGGTTCGCGCAGCAAGAAGCGCAAAGGCATGGCCAAGGCCGCCGAAGAGAACGCCAAGTACGAAGCCGAGTTGCGCTCGCCAAGCGAAATCACCAAACGCATCCGCGCGTTGGAAGAGAAGATGTACCAACTGGCGCGGGATCTGGAGTTTGAAGCGGCGGCGCAGATGCGTGACGAGATTGCCAAACTGCGCGAACGATTGCTTACGGTATAGGGGATCGTTCCCACGCAGAGCGTGGGAACGATCATTGTGTTTCCCTGTGGAAGCGAGTCTGCTCGCGAATGGGGGCGACTCGGTATAAGCGAGTCCCGGTCTCCGGCTTAAATACCCTGCCCGCTGGAGCGGGGCGGGTGTCGCCTGTTACCATTCGCCGCTTGATTGTTCTGCTCTTCATTTTTTCGAGACAAGCCATGACCACCGTCCGCACTCGCATCGCGCCATCGCCTACCGGGGACCCCCACGTAGGTACCGCTTACATCGCATTGTTCAACTACTGCTTTGCCAAGCAGCACGGCGGTGAGTTCATCCTGCGCATTGAAGACACCGATCAGTTGCGTTCGACCCGCGAGTCCGAACAGCAGATCTTCGACGCCCTGCGCTGGCTCGGCATCGACTGGAGCGAAGGCCCGGACGTCGGCGGCCCGCACGGCCCGTATCGGCAGAGCGAGCGCGGCGACATCTATCAGAAGTACTGCCAGCAACTGGTCGACATGGGCCATGCGTTCCCGTGCTTCTGCACCGCTGAAGAACTCGATCAGATGCGCGCCGAGCAAATGGCTCGCGGCGAAACTCCGCGCTACGACGGCCGCGCACTGCTGCTGTCGAAAGAAGAAGTCGCCGCGCGCCTGGCCGCTGGCGAACCGCACGTGATCCGCATGAAGGTGCCGAGCGAAGGCGTCTGCGTGGTGCCGGACATGTTGCGTGGCGACGTCGAGATCCCGTGGGATCGCATGGACATGCAAGTGCTGATGAAGACCGACGGCCTGCCGACGTACTTCCTCGCCAACGTCGTCGACGATCACCTGATGGGCATCACCCACGTGCTGCGTGGCGAAGAGTGGCTGCCATCGGCACCGAAACTGATTTTGCTGTACGAATACTTCGGCTGGGAACAGCCGGAGCTGTGCTACATGCCGCTGCTGCGCAACCCGGACAAGAGCAAGCTGTCCAAGCGCAAGAACCCGACCTCGGTAACGTTCTACGAGCGCATGGGCTTCATGCCGGAAGCGATGCTCAACTACCTCGGGCGCATGGGCTGGTCGATGCCGGACGAGCGCGAGAAGTTCTCGCTGCAGGAAATGGTCGACAACTTCGACCTCAAGCGCGTATCCCTCGGCGGGCCGATCTTCGATATCGAGAAGCTGTCGTGGCTCAACGGCCAGTGGCTGCGCGATCTGCCGGTGGAAGAGTTTGCCGCCCGTGTGCAGAAGTGGGCGTTCAATTCCGACTACATGATGAAAATCGCGCCGCACGTGCAGGGTCGGGTTGAAACGTTCAGCCAGGTCGCACCGCTGGCTGGGTTCTTCTTTGCTGGCGGCGTGAATCCGGATGCCAAGCTGTTCGAGTCGAAAAAGCTCTCCGGCGATCAGGTTCGCCAGTTGATGCAGTTGATCCTGTGGAAACTGGAAAGCCTGCGGCAGTGGGAGAAGGACAGCATCACCGCGACGATTCAGGCGGTGGTCGAATCCCTCGAGCTCAAACTGCGCGATGCGATGCCGTTGATGTTTGCTGCGATCACCGGGCAGGCGAGTTCGGTGTCGGTGCTCGATGCGATGGAAATCCTCGGCCCGGACCTGACCCGTTTCCGTCTGCGCCAGGCGATTGACCTGTTGGGCGGCGTGTCGAAGAAAGAAAACAAAGAGTGGGAAAAGCTCTTGGGCGCCATCGCCTGATTGCTTTTGCTTCTCTGCAGGACTGCCGAAGGCTGCGATCTTTTCATACTGCCTTCGGCGTTTCTCCCGAATTTACGGGGGAGGGCGGTAAGTGATTGTTATCCCGGCAAAAAATTTTGAAATTTTTCAAAAATAAGTTTGACAGGCTTTCGATACGCCCTTAAGATTCGCCCCGTCCTCAGCGATGAGGGGCTATAGCTCAGCTGGGAGAGCGCTTGCATGGCATGCAAGAGGTCGACGGTTCGATCCCGTCTAGCTCCACCAATTTACACTTCGAGGTCTGGCCACACCGGCCTTGAAGCGATCAACACTCAGCGTTGATCAGTTGTATAGAAGGGTTTGCGTCCCCTTCGTCTAGTGGCCTAGGACACCGCCCTTTCACGGCGGTAACAGGGGTTCGAGTCCCCTAGGGGACGCCAGTTTTACAGAAGTGATGTTGCAAGAGATCACTCCGCCGCGAGGCGAAAAATCCGGGGCTATAGCTCAGCTGGGAGAGCGCCTGCATGGCATGCAGGAGGTCAGCGGTTCGATCCCGCTTAGCTCCACCAATTTTACAGTTCAAGGTCTGGCCACACCGGCCTTGAATCGATCAGCTCTCAGCACTGATCAGTTGTATAGAAGGGTTTGTGTCCCCTTCGTCTAGTGGCCTAGGACACCGCCCTTTCACGGCGGTAACAGGGGTTCGAGTCCCCTAGGGGACGCCACGATTACCCGCTCTGCGGGATTTTATAAGGGTCATTCAATTATTGAATGGCCCTTTTGTTTGTCCGGCGTTTGGCCAACTCTCCTTTTTCCTTACACTGTGCTTCAGACCAGCGGTCATATTCATGACTTGCGGAATATTATTATGAGAATAATATTCTAGTCGTAATATTCGGAGGCAACGATGAACGATAAAAAAGCTCAAACCCGCGAACGCATCCTCAAGGCTGCCAGCGCCGCATTGATTCAGCGCGGCCCGGCAGACCCGAGCGTGGGCGAAGTGATGGGCGCCGCCGGCCTGACCGTCGGCGGTTTCTACGCCCACTTCGAAAGCAAGGACGCGATGATGCTCGAAGCGTTCAAGCAACTACTGGGCCGCCGTCGCGACCTGATTGCCGACATGGACGCCGATCTGACCGGCGAAGAGCGTCGCGCTTTGGTGGCTGCGTTCTACCTGTCACGCAAACACCGGGATTCCAGCGAAGCCGCATGCCCGATTCCGGCCTCGATTGGCGAATTGGGGCGTTTGCCGGAGTCGTTCCGCATCGCGCTGAACGAGCATCTGGAGCTGATGGTCGCGCAACTGGCCGCCAGCCCTGAAGACACCGACAAGGCTTTGGCCGATGTCGCGTTGATGGTCGGTGGTCTGGCCTTGGCCAGGGCGCTGGGTCCGGGAGAGTTATCCGATCGATTGCTGCGCGCCGCCAAGTCGGCGGTGCGTTGACCTGAAGGCAACAAGCCTGAGGAGAGTGCGATGAACGCGTTGAAGTGGGTTCGTGGCGTTAACGGTACCTTGGGCTGGTTTGCACCAAAGCTGGTGGCGAGCAAAATGCGTCTGGCGTTCATGACGCCCCGCGCGCTACCGCTGCGCGATTGGGAGCTGCCGCTGTTGGCCAGCTCCGAACGCATCACGTTGCGCTTCGGCCTGTCGGCGCTGCGCTGGGGTCAAGGCCCTACGGTGTTGCTGATGCATGGTTGGGAAGGGCGGCCAACGCAATTCGCCTCGCTGATCAATGCTCTGGTCGATGCCGGTTATACCGTCGTCGCGCTCGATGGTCCGGCTCACGGTCGCTCCCCTGGGCGCGAAGCCAATGTAGTGCTGTTCGCCCGCGCCATGCTTGAAGCGGCTGCCGAATTGCCGCCGCTGCAAGCGGTTATCGGCCATTCCATGGGCGGCGCCAGCGCGATGCTCGCCGTGCAATTGGGCCTGCGCACCGAAACTCTGGTAAGCATCGCCGCACCGTCGCGGATTCTCGGCGTTCTGCGCGGTTTTGCGCGAATGGTTGGCATGCCGCCGCGCGCGCGTTCGGCGTTTATCCGCCAGGTCGAGCAGGACGTCGGCATGCGCGCCGCGACGCTCGACGTGGCTCACTATCAACTGGATATGCCCGGTCTGATCGTGCATGCCGAGGACGACAATTTTGTCTCGGTCAAAGAATCGCAATTGATTCACGAAGCCTGGTTCGACAGCCGCCTGTTGCGTCTGGAAAGCGGCGGCCATCAACGGGTACTGGCCGACCCTCGAGTGATTGATGGTGTGTTATCACTGCTTGCCGGTCGCAGCCTTCAGGCGCGCCAATCGGCCTGAGCTCCGTTACACTGCCCCGGTTGAATACTTTGACCGGGAGTGGGGCATGGGCTGGGATCGGGCAACGCCGTTTACCATTGATCTGCAAGTAGGCGCCGAAGACATCGACGGGCTCGGGCACGCCAATAACGCGGTGTATGTGACCTGGCTCGAGCGCTGTGCATGGCGCCATTCGCAGCGCCTCGGCCTGGACCTGGTCGAGTATCGGCGGCTGGATCGGGCGATGGCCGTTGTCCGCCATGAAATCGATTATCTGGCCGCAGCCTATGAAGGCGATGAACTGCAACTGGCGACCTGGATCGTCGACTGGGATCAGCGCCTGAAAATGACCCGGCATTTCCAGCTCAAACGCCCCAGTGACAACGCCACCCTGCTGCGCGCGCAGACCACATTTGTCTGCATCGAGCTGTCGACCGGCAAGCCCAAGCGCATGCCGGCGGAATTTATCGAAGGCTATGGCCCGGCGATCCAGATTGCAGAGGCGATGTAAATCTCACCCTGTGGGAGCGAGCCTGCTCGCGAAGCGTCGCGTCAGTTACGCATGTATCAACTGACAGACCG
>NZ_JASCPT010000098.1:0-19894 GCF_029959775.1 Pseudomonas sp. PS01270
GCCTGACCCCGAACCCTGTGGGAGCGAGCCTGCACGCGAAAGCGTCGCCAGCCTCAACATCACAGCGCCTGACCCGCCGCGTTCGCGAGCAGGCTCGCTCCCACACTGATCCCATTCGGGCGACTCTTTTCAAGGACACCCCATGAGCCTACTGACACGCCTGCTGGCGCGCGGCACTGTCGTGCTCGCCAATTCGGCAACCAAGCTGCAATCGCTGCAAATGCGCCTCACCGCCGGTGAAGTCAACGACGACCTCGAACACTTCGAACCCTACGGTTTCACCAGCCATCCGCTGGCGGGAGCCGAAGGGGTCGTCACCTTCATCGGCGGCGACCGTTCCCACGCCATCGCCCTGGTCATCGCCGACCGTCGCTATCGCCTGCAAGCGCTCGCTGCCGGTGAAGTGGCGATCTACACCGACGAGGGCGACAAAATTCATTTCAAGCGCGGGCGGATCATCGACATCGAAACCGCCACGCTGAACATCCGCGCCAGCAGCGCGGTGAACTTCGACACGCCGGTGATAAACCAGACCGGCAAGATCGTTTCCACCGGTGATCAACTGGCCGGTGGCATCAGCCAGATCAAACACGTGCATGTTGGCGTGCAGGCCGGCAACGGTCAGACCGGCGCGCCGGCAGGAGGCCAGTGATGTTCATCAGCCAGAACCTCCACGCCGCGCTGACCCGCGCCGTGCTCATCAGTCTGTTCACCTGGCGTCGCGCCGCTGATGACGACGCCCTCGATGACGAAGAGCGCTTCGGCTGGTGGGGCGACAGTTTCCCCACGGTTGCCGACGATCGCATCGGCTCGCGGCTGTGGCTGCTGCGCCGGGTCAAGCTGACCCGGCAGACGCAAATGGACGCCGAATTTTATGCCCGCGAAGCCCTGCAATGGCTGCTCGACGACGGCCACTGCAGCGCCATCGACATCATCAGCGAACGCCTCGACGCCCAGCGCCTGAACCTGCGCACGGTCCTGACCCTGGCCGACGGTGAGCGTCTGGACATCAACCCCGATAACAGTTGGCAGGTGATCTATGCCGTTTGAAACCCCTTCGCTGCCGGTGCTGATCAAGCGCACCCAAAGCGACCTGGCCGGCGATTCGCTGCGCCAGTCCGATGCGCAAGTGCTCGCCCGCACCCTCGGCGGCGCCGCTTATGGTCTGTACGGTTATCTCGACTGGATTGCCGAGCAGATCCTGCCCGACAAAGCCGATGAGTCAACCCTGGAACGCATCGCCGCGTTGCGCCTGAATCAGCCGCGCAAAGCTGCGCAAGTGGCTACCGGCAGCGTCAGTTTTACCGCCACTCCCGGCGCCGTGCTCGACGTCGACACGCTGCTGCAAGCAAACGATGGCCGCACCTACAAAGTCACCGCCGCGCGCACCACGGTCAATGGCAGCAACAGCACCACGATTGCGGCGCTGGAGGCCGGCAGTCTGGGCAACGCTGATGCGGGTTTGACGCTGACCCCGGTGCAACCGATTGCCGGGATTGTCGGCAACAGCTTCGTGGTGCTGGCGCCGGGCCTCAGCGGCGGTGTGGCGCGGGAAAGCCTCGAATCGCTGCGCTCGCGGGTCATCCGTTCCTACCGCGTGATTCCCCATGGTGGCGCGGCCAGCGACTACGAAACCTGGGCGCTGGAAGTGCCGGGTGTGACGCGGGCGTGGTGCCGGGGCGGCCTGCTCGGGCCGGGCACGGTGACGGTGTTCATCATGCGTGATGAAGACCCGCAACCGGTGCCGAACGATGAGCAGTTGGCGGAGGTTCAGGAGTACATCGAACCGCTGCGTCCGGTGACTGCGGAAGTGCACGTGCAGCGACCGGTTCAGGTGCCGGTGGTGTATCGCTTCAAGAGCGTCAATCCGGACACCACCGCCGTGCGCGCCGCCGTTGAAGCGCAGTTGCGCGATCTGCACAACCGCGAGGCCGATCTCGGCGTGCCGCTGCTGATCAGCCATATCCGCGAAGCGATCAGCAGCGCCGGCGGCGAATACGATCACACGCTCACTGCTCCGGCCGCTGACGTGCCGGCCGGGCAGAGCGAACTGCTCACCTTCGGAGGCTGCGTATGGGGGGCATAAGAACCGCCGCGCAATACCAGGCGCAGTTGCGCGCCTTGCTGCCCAGTGGCCCGGCATGGGATCCGGAACGCGTGCCGGAACTCGAAGAAGTGTTGCAAGGCGTCGCCGTCGAACTGGCTCGTCTGGATGCGCGCGCCGCCGACCTGCTCAACGAAATGGACCCGGCCGGCGTCAGCGAACTGGTGCCCGACTGGGAACGCGTCATGCAATTGCCCGACCCGTGCCTGGGCACCACGCCACTGTTCGACGACCGCCGCCTCGCCGTCCGCCGCCGCCTGCTCGCGGTCGGCAGCCAGGCTGTCGGCTACTACCTCGACATCGCCAAAAGCCAGGGTTACCCCAACGCCAGCATCACCGAACACGAAGCCCCACGCATGGGCCGTGCCCGGTTTGGTTCGGCGCACTGGGGCACCTGGGAAGCGCAGTTCATGTGGACGCTCAACACCGGCGGCCGCTTGCTGCTGGGCCGGCGTTATGGCGCTAGCTATTGGGGGGAGCGCTTCGGCGTAAACCCGGGCTCGGCGCTGGAATGCCTGATCCACCGCAGCGCGCCGGCGCATACCAAGGTGCATGTCAATTATGACTAGGGAGGGATGAGGGATGGATTATCCGAAGAGTGTGCCGAGCGTAGGCCTGGTCGATGGACGGTTTGTTGATGAAAACCCGGTTGCGGGGACGCCGGGCTCGTTGATTACGGCCGTGTGGGGTAACAGCGTGACTCAGGAAATCCTGAGTGTGATTACCGGCGGGGGGCTGGAGGCTTCCGAAGCGGACAACGGTCAGTTGTTTAAGGCGATTCAGACGATTGTCGGCGGCGCCAGTCCGATGCGTTCGGTGATTACCCGGCTAGCGGCCACCAAAACGCTCAGCGAACAAGAACTCGGGCTCGTGCTGATCGACGGCAGTCCCGGTGCCGTCACGTTGACGCTGCCGCCCGCCAATGCCGCGCTAGGTGTGCGCGATGTGATCGTTCGCCGGGTGGACAATAGTGGCAGTCGCATGGTGATCCAGGCGGCCGGTACTGACCGGATCCGTTTTCATACCCACCTCTCGCCGAATGGTTATGCGTTTTTCGTATTGATGGGGAGTGGCGATTGGTGGCATTTGCGCAGTGATGGGGCAGGGAATTGGTGGCTGCTGGGGCGACTTGATACCAGTGCCTTGGGTCGGCCGTTTTTCGAAACGACCATGCTGCTCAACCCGGGTGGCTACGGTATTCCCAACGGGGAACTGTTCAAGCGTACCGAGTGGCCATGGCTGTGGGATTTCGCCCAAGCGTCCGGCGCGTTAACAACCGAGGCTTCACGCGCTGGCAGAGAGGGAGGCTGGACCACTGGCGATGGCGCTTCGAACTTTCGTATTCCAGAAATTCGCGGTGAGTTTTTGCGAGTGCTGAGTGAAAGCAGGAACGTGGACAGCGGGCGGGCAATCGGCAGCCTCCAGGGGCATGCCTTGCAAACCCATAACCATTTTCTTCCTACCGGAACCGGTTCTTCTTTCCGCCCTGCACCTGCAATTCCCGATCCGGTATGGAATGTAGCCACTGATGTAAATTTTTCTCCGACGACCTCAACCGTGGCAACGACCTATCCCAATCCTGCGTTCGATTCCGATACCTATATCGGCAATATCGGCAATTTTGCCGGCGAAACCCGTCCTCGAAATATTGCCTTTCCCGCGCGTATCAAGCTCATCTGAGGTGCACATGTTCAATTATCTGATCGACGACAGCGGCGCGTTGTCTGGACCTGTCGAGTTTCCGTTGGTGCCGGGTATCGGTGTCCAATTACCGAGTAATGCTGTGACGCTGAGCGTTGAACTGGCACCCGCTTCACAGGGATATGCCTGGGCTTATGACAATGGTTCGTTGCAACAGCAAGTTGATTGTCGCGGCGATGTTTATCACACCGATACTGGTTTAAGGGAAAGTTGGACTGCGCTGGGCGAACTGCCTGTAGGCCTCACTCAATCGCCTTGGCCAGGTGGTTTTCACGCCTGGACCGATAGTGCCTGGCGGCTCGACGAAGTCGCGCGACTTGCGGATTTGAAGCGTGTTGTTTTTGCGCAACGCGATGCCCTGCTTGGCGAAGCCGTACTGCGCATAGCCCCCTTGCAATACGCCGAAGACATTGGAGATGCGAGTCATGAAGAACAGTTGCAACTGCTCGAATGGAAACTTTACAGCGTGGAGCTGAACCGCATCGACAGACAGCCCAGTTTTCCTGAAGCGATCAATTGGCCGGTTTCGCCCGCCTGACCGTATGATTTTTCACAAAGAGATGTGCAATGGATTATCCAAAAAGTGTGCCCGGTGCGGGCTTGGTAAATGGAAAGTTTGCGGATGAAAACCCACTCACCGGAGTTCCGGGTTCATTAATCCCGGCTAGTTGGGGCAATGGCGTTACGCAAGAAATCCTGGAAGTCATAACAAGCACCGGGGCGACCGCCGACGAAAGTGATAACACTCAGCTCAAGACTGCTGTAAATACCCTGATTTCTAGGAAACAAAGCGAAAGCCTGGCGACTCAGGAAGACGCGGAAACGGGTACAAATTCGACCAAACTGATGACTCCATTGCGAGTCTTTCAGGCCATTGGCAAGAAAGTCTTGCAAGCAACCGAGACGATAACCGGTACAGCAAAAGTCGCTTCTCAAGCAGAGGTCAATTCTGGCGTCAGTGATTCGGTCATGGTCACTCCCAAGAAACTCCGACTCGGGTTCATGGTGAGACTCGGCCCCTCTGGGTATTTGGTGTTTCCGTCCTGGATGGGCGGTCTGATCATCCAATGGATCAACGGTAGTGCCAGTCAGGCCGCTAACAATAACAACGGTGAGCTGAACTTGTGGCCATTAGCATTTCCCAATGCATTATTTCTCGCAGTCGCCACCCATGAGGGAACTTCGACGGCAACATTTCTGACTTGGAATTCGGTGTCCTCGGTAAGTCGACAAGTAGGCATCAATGTGCGATGCCCTGATTACCCTAATGTTTCGATTTCCGCGCGTATCATCGGCGTGGGGTATTAAATATGTATTATTTTTCTCCGCAAACCAGCGGCTTTTATCATTCGCAACTGCATGGCCTGAATATACCGGCGGACGCGTATGAATTAAGCGAAGGCGAGTATTGCGCGTTGGTATCAAACGCCCCCAAAGGAACAGTTCTTTCTCTTGATAAAGATGGACTGCCGGAAAGAATCCTGATGGCCGAACAGACTGCTGCCTCTCTTGAGCGTGTGTGGCGGGATAACCAGTTGCAGCTGACTCAATGGTTGGTGATTCGCGATATTGAAGAATTGGAAACGGGCGGGGGCACGACACTGCGTACCGAGGAATACAGACAACTTTTGGTTTATCGACAGGCGCTGCGCGACTGGCCTGATGATCCGGATTTTCCACAGAGTCGCTCGCGTCCGCTGGAACCCGATTGGCTTGAAAAAGCAATGCGAGCTCATAGCTAAGTTGTCTGGCTCAGTAAGCGCAGCGCATAAAGAACCTTAAAGGAATACTCACGTGGATTACCCAAAAAGCGTTCCCGGCTCAGGCCTGGTCAACGGCAAGTTCGTTGACGAGGACGCGATCGCCGGTACACCCGGCTCGCTGATTCCAGCGAGCTGGGGCAACAGTGTCACGCAGGAAATACTCAGCGCAATTACCGCAGCGGGGTTGAGCCCGGATGAGCAGCAGACTGACCAGTTGGCTCAAGCGATCCGGCAATTGTCCAAACCAGATCCAATGCAACAGTTTCCTGTGCAGGTTTACCGCAGGAATCTGCTGATCAACGGCGGATTCGATATCTGGCAACGCGGGACGACCAATCAGGCACCGAATGTCGGCGGCTACGTGGCTGATCGTTTCCGTTGTGACTGGAACGGCAATGCTGCGGTGAATATTTCTCGCCAGGATTTCGCCCCAGGCCAATCCGAAGTGTCGGGCGAGCCCGCTTGTTTTTTGCGTTGGCAGCAGACAACAGCCGGCGTCGGTTCCACTGAACACAAAATTTCCCAATATATCGAGTCGGTCAGAACCCTGGCCGGCAAAACCGCCACCCTGACCTTTTGGGCGCGCTCCGATGCTGCGCGGCCGCTGAAGGTATTCATCACCCAGTACTTCGGAACTGGTGGCTCGGAGCCGGTGATGAAAGCGGTCGAGGTCTTTCAATTGACCACGTCTTGGACCAGGTACACGGCCACCTTTCAGGTACCTGTGATCGCCGGGAAAATGCTCGGTGCAAATGATTGTTTGAGGCTGAGTTTCGACCTTCCGCTGAATGTGATCCAAACGGTTGGCCTGGCAAGAATTCAGTTGGAAGAAGGGCCAGTTTCCACCCCGTTCGAAAATCGACCAGCTGCGGAAGAACTGATGCTGTGTCAGCGCTATTTTGAAAAGTCTTTCGCAGACCGCTTGCCTATCCGGGCAAACAACGGCCCAAGTACCTGTATCGCCACGTTCACCCAAGCCGCTGCGGCGAAATCACCCCAATCCGGAATGGCAGTAACCATGCTGGTTCAGAAGCGCGTTCAGCCTACGATCAAGATGTATTGTCCCGGCGAGGCCAGCGGTGAAGTCTGGAATTTTTCACTTGTGAAGGCATGTAACGGATCATTCGTGCAAAGTGTGACCGAGCGAAGTTTTGCGTTTGGCACAATGACACCGGTCGACAGTATTCCGGGACAGATACTGCAGATTGAATGGACAGCGGATGCCGAGCTCTAGGAGCAAACAATGAGTTATCAATTGACTACATGCGGCGTACTAAGGCTGAGCGATGCAGCTTATATCCCGCAAGATCCAGCCAATCGCGACTGGCTTGACTATCAAGACTGGCTTTTATCTGGCGGCAAGGTAATGCCGGCAAACGATTCATTTGAAACTGCTCTGAACAATCCCCTGAAAACTCTGGCAAATAAATGGCTGGCAAGCATCAGCCGCCAGCCGTGATTCAATCGGGACAACATCCAGGGAGGATCAAGCATCATGCAATTAACTGAAAAACACCTTACCGACATCATGCCCAACGCCCGCTCCCAAGCGGGCGTTTTTGTTTCGCCGCTCAACACCGCGATGGCCAGGCAGCGCATCGATACGCCAAAACGTATCGCGGCTTTTCTGGCACAGGTCGGTCACGAGTCGGGCCAATTGCGCTACGTGCGCGAACTGGGCAACAACCAGTACCTGAGCAAATACGACACCGGCACGCTGGCGCTGCGTCTGGGCAATACTCCGGAAGCCGACGGCGACGGGCAAAAGTATCGCGGGCGTGGACTGATTCAGATCACCGGCCGGGCAAATTATCGTCAGTGCAGTCTCGGCTTGTTTGGTGATGAGCGTCTGTTGTCGTTGCCCGAACTGCTCGAACAACCGCAGTGGGCCGCCGAATCGGCGGCGTGGTTCTGGGCGCAGAAGGGCTTGAATGAGCTGGCCGACGCGGACCAGTTCAACACCATCACCCGGCGGATCAACGGCGGGTTGAACGGCTTGCAGGATCGCCTCGAGATTTGGGCGCGGGCGAGGGCGGTGCTATGTCCGGCTCCTGGCGGGTGATTGGCCTGTTGTTGCTGGTGGCGGGGGCTTTCGCCGCGGCGTGGCAGTTTCAGGACTGGCGTTACGGGCGGCAATTGGCCGACCAAGCGCGGTTAAACGCCGAAACGCAAAATCAACTCACTCTGACCGCCGCGAGCGCACAACAGGCCGAGCAGGACAAACGCCTGGCACTGGAGCAACGGCTCGCGGCGAGTGAACAAACCCATTACCGAGCGCTGAGCGATGCCCAACGTGATCAGGATCGCCTGCGCGATCGCCTTGCTACTGCCGATGTGCGGCTGTCAGTCCTTCTCGACGCCGGCGACGTTGCCCACGACGGTGCGTTGCCAGCCGCCGCCGGCACCGGCGGCGTGGATTCTGCAGCCGTACGCGCCCGACTTGACCCGGCGCATGCTCAACGAATTATCGCCATCACTGACACCGGCGACCGTGGATTGATTGCGTTGCAGGCCTGTCAGGCCTATGTCAGAGCGCTGGCGCCCGAACATCTTGAATGATTCTGTGTATTGAAAGCATGGCCGGCTCGTGTACGGTGAAGGCATTCCACACGATCCGGAGCTCGCCGTGAAAGAGACCACCCAACTGGCCGCAGAACTGGGCCGACGTCTGCAAGTGCTCAATGCCCATGTCACTACCGCCGAGTCCTGCACAGGTGGCGGGATTGCCGAAGCGATTACGCGGATTCCGGGCAGTTCGGCCTGGTTTGAAGCGGGGTACGTGACGTATTCCAATCGGCAGAAGACCCGGCAGCTGGATGTGCCGGGCGATTTGTTCGAGACGGTAGGGGCGGTCAGTCGCGAAGTGGTCGAGGCCATGGTGCGCGGTGCGCAGCAGCACAGCCTGGCGCATTTTGCCGTGGCGGTCAGCGGTGTCGCCGGCCCCGACGGTGGCACACCGAACAAGCCAGTCGGCACGGTATGGCTGGCCTGGGGTGTTGGCGACGAGGTTTACAGTGAGGTTCAGCACTTCCCCGGCAACCGTGATGAAGTCCGCCGACAAACGGTGAAGGCCGCGCTAGAGGGGCTTGTGCGACTAGCGGCACGAGAAATCGAAAATCAGGGGTAGGCGATCTTCGAACGCTGTGGAATAATACTGGCTACTTATACAGGTGTTGGCCGTCAGGCCTTATTGATTACGTGAGGACTTTAATGGACGACAACAAGAAGAAAGCCTTGGCTGCGGCCCTGGGTCAGATCGAACGTCAATTCGGCAAGGGTGCCGTAATGCGTATGGGCGATCAGGACCGTCAGGCGATCCCGGCCATCTCTACTGGCTCTCTGGGTCTGGATATCGCACTCGGCATCGGCGGTCTGCCAAAAGGCCGTATTGTTGAAATCTACGGTCCTGAATCCTCCGGTAAAACCACACTGACCTTGTCCGTGATCGCCCAGGCGCAGAAAGCCGGCGCGACCTGCGCATTCGTCGACGCCGAACACGCGCTCGATCCAGAGTACGCCGGCAAGCTGGGCGTCAACGTCGACGACCTGCTGGTTTCCCAGCCGGACACCGGCGAACAGGCCCTGGAAATCACCGACATGCTGGTGCGCTCCAACGCCGTTGACGTGATCATCGTCGACTCCGTGGCGGCACTGGTACCGAAGGCTGAAATCGAAGGTGAAATGGGCGACATGCACGTCGGCCTGCAAGCACGTCTGATGTCTCAGGCGCTGCGTAAAATCACCGGTAACATCAAGAACGCCAACTGCCTGGTCATCTTCATCAACCAGATCCGTATGAAGATCGGTGTGATGTTCGGTAGCCCGGAAACCACCACCGGTGGTAACGCGCTGAAGTTCTACGCTTCGGTTCGTCTCGACATCCGCCGTACTGGCGCGGTGAAGGAAGGCGACGAAGTGGTCGGCAGCGAAACTCGCGTCAAGGTTGTGAAGAACAAGGTGGCTTCGCCGTTCCGTCAGGCCGAGTTCCAGATTCTTTACGGCAAAGGCATCTACCTCAACGGCGAGATGATCGACCTGGGTGTGCTGCACGGTTTCGTCGAGAAGTCCGGCGCCTGGTACGCCTACGAAGGCACCAAGATCGGTCAGGGCAAGGCCAACTCGGCCAAGTTCCTGGCGGACAACCCGGAAATTGCCGCGAAGCTCGAGAAGCAGCTGCGTGACAAGCTGCTGTCGCCAGCTGTGATCGCGGACTCCAAGGCCTCGGCGGTCAAAGAGACCGAAGACGACCTGGCCGACGCTGACCTCTGATACCAGCGATGACCACCGCCGTACTGGATACCCTCGTCGCGGTGCGGCGAACCGCCATGGACCTGCTCGCACGTCGCGAGCATGGTCGAGTCGAGTTGACGCGTAAGCTGCGTCAGCGCGGCGCCGAGGCGGAGCTGATCGAAACAGCCCTCGACCGTTTGACGGAAGAGGGGCTGCTTTCCGAAGCCCGCTACCTTGAAAGTTTTGTTTCCTACCGCGCCCGTTCCGGCTATGGCCCTCTGCGAATTCGCGAGGAGCTCAGCCAGCGGGGTTTGCAGCGTACCGATATTGAAGTCGCCCTGCGCGAAAGCGGTATCAATTGGCAGGCGCAGCTTCAGGATACGTGGCAACGCAAGTTCTCCGGGCATTTACCGATTGATGCGAAAGAGCGGGCCAGGCAAGGCCGGTTTCTGGCGTATCGGGGGTTCTCGATGGAGATGATCAACCGCTTGTTCAGCGGTCGAGGGATGGACGATTAGACCGATTCGACAAAAAAGGCCCGCTATTGTTTAGAAAATAGCGGGCCTTTTTTTTGCCTTCAAATCACGTTGAAAGGCTCGCGTGAGCGTTGTGCAGTGGGCGGTTTTGAATCGGCCCAGTTTTCCGGCAGATTGATAAAGTCCACCAACTCCCTCAGACGACCATGGGTGCGGCCATTGAAGGCAAACGCCAGCCGCACCAGATGGCTGAACTGCGCATCGTCGTGTTCTTCGCCGCTGTAGGCATGTTGATGAAACTCGTCGCTCAGGCACAGGTCGGTGAACTCTTCCTGCATCTGCGTCAGTGCCTGGTCGCTGAGCTTGTGGTTCATGCGAATTACAAATTGCCGCTTGAGCCAGCGGCTGGAGTGGAAGTTGCTATAGAACTGATTGATCTCGTCCACCGCGTCCTCAACGCTGTAAACCAGTCGCATCAGCTTCATATCGGTCGGCAGGATATAGCGGTTTTCTTCCAGCTGATTGCGGATGAAGTCCAGCGCACCTTGCCAGAAGGTACCGCCCGGAACATCCAGCAACACCACCGGCACCAATGGGCTTTTGCCGGTCTGAATCAGTGTCAGCACTTCCAGCGCTTCATCAAGGGTGCCAAACCCGCCCGGGCACAGTACCAGCGCGTCTGCCTCTTTGACGAAGAACAGTTTTCGGGTGAAGAAAAAGTGGAATGGCAACAGATTGTCGGTGCCGTCGACGGTGGGGTTGGCATGTTGTTCGAAGGGCAGGGTGATGTTGAAACCCAAGCTGTGATCTCGACCGGCTCCTTCGTGGGCGGCGGCCATGATGCCGCCGCCGGCGCCAGTGATGACCATCATCTCTGCACGCGTCAGCGCTGCGCCGAGTTCGCGGGCCATCGCGTATAGCGGATGTTCCACTGGCGTACGTGCCGAGCCGAACACGGTGACTTTGCGCCGGCCCTTGAATTGTTCGAGCACGCGGAACGCCTGCTCCAGTTCACGCAGGGCTTGCAGGGTGATCTTGGCGTTCCAGCGGTTGTGGTCTTCCTGAGCCATGCGCAGCACGGTCAGGATCATGTCGCGGTAGATGGGGATGTTCGGGCTGTTGGTGGAAACACGGTTGAGTTGGGCTTCGACCTGGCTGATGAGGTCGCCGCTTTCCTGAAAATGACGGCTCAAGAGGTCATTCGGTTGATAAGGCATTCAACGTCTCCTTCTGTACAGAGCGGGTAGCCCGGACAACCAGCGTCCGGGTCGCACTGCAAAAACACACAGGGCCGGCAGTTCCATTTCTGCCGTTAACGAATGATCGGGAATACTCTCAATCTAGACCCTCGCACGCATTCGCGCTGACTTGAACAGTGCGCTGTAACGTTTTGTCCGGCAACCGCTTACTGATTTGCGCCAAAGCCTCGCCGCTCGTCTGAACGTATCGCAAAGGGCCATCACTCTGATTTACTCAAATACAGACGTCGCAAGACAACCTTGCGCTTGCGCAAGGCAAAGCAATTCAAGGATTCGTGGGTGGCAAGGAGGCGGGATGCATGGTCAGAGTGGTTCTGGAGATCGATACGCAGCTGTATCGAATGTTGCAGGAGTCGGCCGAGACGCATCAATTGAGTCTCGAAGAAGAGTGCTGCCGACGATTGGCCGGCGGCGAGCGTCGCTCGCGCTATCTGCAGGCGCTAGTGGCGGAACTGCGCGCCGAGGATGAACAGCGGCGCGCCAAGGCTTCGCGCTGATTACTTCTTCTTCGCTGGCGCGGCTTTCGGGCAATCGGATTCCTGGTAACTGGCCGAGCCGATCGCTTTGTTGGTTTTCACTTCGGTGAAGTCGTAACGCATGATCGCGCCCTTGGCCATCAGCTTGCGGTACGACGGGTTGTTGCACACCGACGCGCCCAACTGGAAATACACAGCCTTGGGATCGGCGCGCATCTTGTCGGCGTGGCTCTTTTGCACGCTCAGATGGTTGATCAGCTGTGTGCCTTCGACGGTGTAGCCTTGATCAAGAATGTCTTCATTGATCGCCCGTGGCGTGCCGACGCTGCTTTGGGCGGCGACGTTGCGCAGCTCTCGGTTCAGATTCTGCTCACTCAGGGACGCAGCCTGAGCGGTAAAGGACGACGCCAGCAGAATGGCAGCGGTGGGAACGATAAGGCGCAGCATGAAACTCTCCTGATTCGGTGACTGGTGGTTCGACCCGTCACGGGGCGGTGCGTTCAGTGGCGGCGAATTATAGGTGAGCCGGTCTGGACGGTACAGGCTTGTGGCCGTCGCTCTGGTAAACTGCCGGCCTTTATTGCCCTGCCGAGTGTCGTTCGTGTCGAGTTTCCCTGTCTGCCGGTGTTGCCTGCGATGAACCATGCCCCCAACGCCGTGGCCCGCCTGCGCGATCAACGCGAGGACGAAGGTATCAAGCCGATTCAGGCGCGCGGCTTTCGCTCCGAGCGTTGCCGCGATTGCCGGGTCATCATCAGTCATTGCCTGTGCGCGTGGCGGCCAAGCGTCGACACCCGTTCCGGCGTGTGCCTGATCATGACCGGCAAGGAAGTGTTCAAGCCAAGCAACACCGGTTGGCTGATTGCCGATGTGGTGCGCGACAACCATGCGTTCATCTGGTCACGCACCGAGCCCGACCCGCAGATGCTTGCACTGCTCAACGATCCGCAATGGCAGCCGTATCTGGTGTTTCCGGGTGAGTATGTCGAACCGTCGCGGGTGACCAACACGGTGACAGTCGATTGCAGCAAGCGCCCGCTGTTCATACTGCTGGATGCGACCTGGACCGAGGCGCGCAAGATCTTTCGCAAGAGTCCGTATTTCGACCGCTTGCCGATCCTCAGCCTGCTGCCCGACAAACTCTCGCGCTATCGCTTGCGCCGTTCGACCCGCAGCGAGCACCTGTGCACCGCTGAAGTTGCGGCGTTGTGCCTGGAGCTGGCCGGTGACAGCGATGCCGCTTCGGCGCTGGACGCCTATTTCGATGTGTTCAGCCAGCATTACCTCGGTGCCAAGCAGCAACTGGACATGAATGAATCAACCCCCGCTCACGCCGAGCTGCTGCCCTATATACGAAAGCCGCAGCCGGCGTTGGCCCGATAGTGGCCCATACTGTCGACAGCGCTGGCCATCTTGCTTGACCACCCCGGCTGCGCTGGGCATGCTTGGCGCCGATTAGGGTGCGGCCAAGGTTTGAGACGCCGTGTTTGCTGTTGATTGGCGTCGAACGTGCCCCTGTGGATAGCGCTTCCAAGCGTTGTCTCGAGTTGCTTTGGCCAGACCGGAATCTACCGCGTCTGCCATCAAAAACAGGATCATTTGAAAAATGGCCACATACGACATCCTGATTGCCGATGATCACCCCCTGTTTCGCAGCGCCCTGCACCAAGCGGTGACGCTGGGCCTTGGCCCGAACGTGCGGCTGGTGGAAGTGGCGAGCATCGCCGAACTGGAAGCCCGCCTGACCGAAAAGGCTGACTGGGATCTGGTCCTGCTGGATCTGAACATGCCCGGCGCCTACGGTTTTTCCGGACTGGTGCTGCTGCGCGGGCAGTATCCGCAGATTCCGGTGGTGATGGTCTCGGCCCAGGAAGAAGCTTCGGTGATGGTCAAGTCCCGCGAGTTCGGCGCCAGTGGTTTCATTCCCAAGTCCAGCGATCTGAGCGTAATTCAGGAAGCGGTGCGCAAGGTGCTCGATGGCGACGTGTTCTGGCCGCCGCAAGCGTTCGAAGCGGTGAGCGTGTCGGATGAGGCGAAAGCTGCCAGCGATGGCCTCGCCAGCCTGACGCCGCAACAGTTCCGGGTGCTGACCATGGTCTGCGAAGGTCTGCTGAACAAGCAGATCGCTTATGAGCTGAGCGTGTCGGAAGCGACCATCAAGGCCCACGTCACCGCGATCTTTCGCAAATTGAACGTGCGTACTCGCACGCAAGCGGCTTTACTGCTGCAACAACTTGAGTCAATTCCGAGCCAGTGATGGCTGGCGGTTTCACGCTTTTTTGACTTTCGTTGATCTAGCTTCCCCACACCTTTTTGGCTGGTTTCTTTCTTATGTCACCTTTCAAGGGCCAGACCGGCCTGAAACGTATCCTCAACGCGTCCGGCTATTCGCTCGATGGCCTGCGCGCCGCCTTCACTGGCGAAGCGGCATTCCGCCAATTGGTGCTGCTCAACGTGGTGCTGATTCCGCTGACATTCTTCCTTAATGTCAGCCGGGTCGAGCAGGCGGTGTTGATCGCGGTTTGCTTGCTGGCGCTGATTGTCGAGCTGCTCAATTCGGCGGTGGAAGCGGCCATTGACCGCATCTCGCTGGAATTGCACCCGCTATCGAAAAACGCCAAGGACATGGGCAGCGCCGCGCAGTTCGTGGCGCTTAGCATGATCGGACTGGTGTGGGCGGTGATTCTGCTTTAAGCGATGGTCGGCAAGACGATCTCGTCGCTGCGCTGCACCCCGGCGGTAAAAGCGCGGCACAGCTCGAGAAACTCGCGCATTGCCGAGGTCTGGTATTTCTGTTTGTGCCAGATGAAATAGAACTGCCGGGCCAGATCCAGATCCGGCGTCTCCACCGGCACCAGACTGCCGCGCCGGAAGGCATCGCGCAGCGCCAACCGCGAAATGCAGCCAATTCCCAAGCCTGATTCCACCGCGCGTTTGATCGCCTCGGTGTGTTCCAGCTCCAGGCGAATATTCAGCGCGCTGCGATGGTGACGCATGGCCTGGTCGAAGGTCAGCCGCGTGCCGGAACCCTGTTCCCGCAGAATCCATGCCTCATGGGTCAGCTCTTCCATTGTCGCACTGCCGCGTTTGGCCAACGGATGCTGCGGCGCACAAAACACCACCAGCTCATCCTCGACCCAACTCTGCACTTCGATGTCCGGGTGGCTGCAATCGCCTTCGATTAGACCCAGATCAATTTCGTAGTGGGCGACCTGCTGCACGATATTGGCAGTGTTCTGCACGTGCAGCTTGACCTGACTTTCGGGGTGGCGCTGCATGAAGCTGCCAATCAGCAGGGTGGCCAGATAGTTGCCAATGGTCAGCGTCGCCCCCACTGATAGAGAGCCGAAACCGGATTTGCCATTGAGCAGGTCTTCGATTTCCTTGGCCTGGTCGAGCAGGGCCACCGCTTGCGGCAACAGTTGTTTGCCGAGGGCGTTGAGGCTCAGGCGTTTGCCGGCGCGGTCGAACAGCTGGCAGCTGGACTGGCGCTCAAGCTCGGTGATCGAAGTGCTGGCCGCCGATTGCGAGAGGTTGAGCAGACCCGCAGCACGGGATACGCTTTCCTGCTGGGCGACGGCGACGAAGACTTGCAGTTGACGGAGAGTAAATCGCATATCGATATAACCGATAACCCTTATCTTAATAATCCAGTTAACAGATATTGTCGTCGCTATTAGAATGCGATGCAATTGCGCACGTTGAGCCTCATTGAGCCGCGCAGACCAATTTCCAGGAGTCAAACGTACATGAGCAACATGAACCACGAGCGTGTCCTCAGTGTTCATCACTGGAACGACACTCTGTTCAGCTTCAAGTGCACCCGCGATCCGGGCCTGCGCTTCGAGAACGGTCAGTTCGTGATGATCGGCCTGCAACAGCCCAACGGCCGCCCGCTTATGCGCGCTTACTCGATCGCCAGCCCGAACTGGGAAGAGCATCTCGAATTCTTCAGCATCAAAGTGCAGGACGGTCCGCTGACCTCCCAGCTGCAGCACTTGAAGGAAGGCGACGAGATCATCATCTCGAAGAAGCCTACCGGCACCCTGGTTCTCGATGACCTGAACCCGGGCAAGCACTTGTACCTGCTGAGCACCGGCACCGGTCTGGCGCCGTTCATGAGCGTCATTCAGGACCCGGAAACCTACGAGCGCTTCGAAAAAGTGATCCTGGTTCACGGTGTGCGTTACGTCAACGAAGTCGCTTACCGCGAATTCATCACCGAGCACCTGCCGCAGAACGAGTTCTTCGGCGAAGCGCTGCGTGACAAGTTGATCTACTACCCGACCGTGACCCGCGAGCCGTTCGAGAATCAGGGCCGCCTGACTGACCTGATGCGCAGCGGCAAGCTGTTCAGCGACATCGGCCTGCCACCGATCAACCCGCAGGACGACCGCGCGATGATCTGCGGCAGCCCGAGCATGCTCGACGAGACCAGCGAAGTGCTCGACAGCTTCGGCCTGAAGATCTCGGCGCGGATGCGCGAGCCGGGTGATTACCTGATCGAGCGTGCGTTCGTCGAAAAATAACCTGCGATACCTGTGGGAGCGAGCCCGCTCGCGAAAGCAGTCTGTCATTAAGATTGATGTTGACTGACACGACGCCTTCGCGAGCAGGCTCGCTCCCACAGTTGGTTTTTGGGTGTGACAGTAAAAGCCCGCGTTGCCTGAGAAGGCAGCGCGGGCTTTTTCGTTTGCGGGTTTTATGCCTTGGCCGGGATGACTTCCAGCACGCGGATCTGTTCGGGCGTCGGGTAATGCCAGCGCACGTCCAGATCCCAGAACTGTGCACCATATTCACGTTCCGGTGCCGGTGTCTGATACGCCGGGCGCGGATCCTGCGCCAGGCACTGCTCGATCAGCTCAACCAACGGCTCATCGAGGCGCTGAGCGTGGGCGTGCGCCTGTTTCAAAGCCGAATCCGCCCACTGCACGTCGATCAGATGCGGCGCGGCGCTGGCGATGTCATTGGTCGCCCCGGGGATGATGTCGGCATACGGCACATAGGGTTTGATATCCAGCACCGGCGTGCCGTCGAGCAGATCGATCCCGGAGATAAACAGCCGATTACCTTCGACTTTGTCCAGCTTCACCACCGACTGGCCGATGCCATTGGGGCGGTGCGTGGCGCGGGTGGCGAACACGCCCATCGACTTATTGCCGCCCAGGCGTGGCGGGCGCACTTTCAGGCGCGGTTTGTCTTCCAGGGCTTGGTGGAACAGAAACAACAGCCAAACATGACTGACCTGCTCCAGCCCCTGCACGGCGTCACCCTGATCGAACGGCGCGACCAGTTCCAGCACGCCACGGGCGGCCGGTGCCAGTTGCGGCTGGCGGGGGATGGCGAACTTCTCCTTGAAGCAGGAGCGCACGAAGCCGATGGGGGAGACGCTGTAAGTCATGGTTTGCATTCGAAGCGGGGCAGGGGGGGCATGATAACCCGTCCCGTCTCAAGTCTGGTGGTGGCAGGGCTGGCCTATTCGCGAGCAAGCTCGCTCCCACATTGGATCTATGGCGTGCACAAGATCCCTGTGGGAGCGAGCTTGCTCGCGAAGGCCGCGCCGCCGATCTACAGACTGAATCCGCCATCAAGAGGAATAATATTCCCGGTCATATAAGCCCCAGCCGTACTCGCCAGACTGATCGCCAAAGCCGCCATCTCTTCCTCACGCCCCCAACGCTTCATCGGAATCAGCGCGGTGTCCTCAGCCAACGCCTGCTCATCATTACCAATATGCTGGGTCATCTTGCTCGGAAATCGTCCCGGCGCAATCACGTTGACGTTGATGTGCTGGCTCACCAGTTCCCGCGCCAGAATGCGCGATAACTGATGCAGTGCCGCTTTGCTCGGCCCATAGGCATACGCCTGCTCGCCAAACGATGAAATCCCCGCCACCGAACCGATATTGATGATCCGCGCCGGATTTGCCGCCGAACCACCCTTGCGCAGCAACGGCAGAAACTGCTGGATGCAACTGAACACCGACGTCACGTTGAGCTGCATGACTTTCTCCCAGCCCTTGACCGGATAACTCTCCAGCGGCGCGCCCCACGTGGTGCCGGCGTTGTTCACCAGAATGTCCAGATGAGTGATCTGCTCACCCAGACGCGCGGCCAGTTCCCGCACGCCTTCTTCGGTCGCCAGATTCGCCGCCACGCCGTGGCAAGTGCCCATGGCGCCGAGTTCTTCGGCGGTTTGCTGGCAGGCTTCGACGTCGCGCGAGCACACGTAGACATGGGCGCCGGCCTCGACGAACGCCTTGGCGATCATCTTGCCAATACCACGAGTACCGCCAGTCACCAGAGCGGTGCGGCCTTGCAGGGAAAAGTAGGGATGCATGGCGAATCCTGAAGATTAGGGATCAGTACACCCTAGTCGTCAGCCGCGAAAAGCGGAGCCATTATTTTTGCAGGGAATGAACGGTCATGCGTTGCGGCGGCGACTATCGATCGCCACCGCACAAGGGCATCAGGCAGGGCGGACGCGCAGGGTCAGGCCCTTGAGGAAGTTACGCAGCAACTGGTCGCCACACGGACGGTAGTTGGTGTGGCCGACCTTGCGGAACAGCGCGCTCAGTTCGGGTTTGGATACCGGAAACTCGGCGGCTTTGAGGATCGCGTGCATGTCGTCTTCTTTCAGTTCGAAGGCCACACGCAGTTTTTTCAGGATGATGTTGTTGGTCACCGGCACTTCGATTGGCTGCGGCGGACGGCTTTCGTCCTTGCCGCGCTTGAAGATCACCAGACCGTCGAGGAAGTGCGCGATGACTTCGTCCGGGCAGCGTACGAAGCCTTCTTCGTCTTCTTCTTTCTTGTCGAGCCAGGTGATGACATCGGCGAGCGTGACGTCCATGCCGCCCAGTTTGATGATTTCGACAACTTTCTTGTCGCTGATGTCGAGCATGTAGCGCACGCTGCGCAGTACGTCGTTATGAACCATGTCGGTATTCCTGATGCGTTGTGGGCAGCGCTCGTAAGCACTGCCGAAATGTGTGGCGGCAGTGAAGGTTCTAGAACTTCTCTTTGCCGGACAGGTAGCGCCACTGGCCGAGCGGGACCTTGCCGATCGACACGCCGCCGATGCGGATGCGGCGGATGCCGATGACCTTCAGGCCGACCGCTTCGCACAACTGCGCGATGATTCCCGGCTGCGGGTTTTTCATGGCGAAGCGCAGACGGTTTTCGTTCTGCCAGCTGGCCTTGACTGGCGGCAGCTCCTTGCCCTTGTGGGTCAGGCCATGCTGCAAACGGTTGAGGCCGTGGGCAGCCATCTCACCTTCGACTTCGACGATGTATTCCTGCTCGATCTTCGCCGCGTCGGCGGTGAGCTTGCGCAGGATTTTCCAGTCCTGGGTGAACACCAGCAGGCCGCTGGCCTTGGGCTGCAGGTCGGCGCTGGCGGTCAGGCGCAGGAAATGCCCGCGCAACGGACGCTTGCCGTAGCGATGCTCTTCGCTGAGGGTTTCCGCGCTGAGCGTTTGCATGGCGCTGTCGACATCCATGCCGGCGGGCGCGTTGAGCAGGATGGTCACCGGCTCCGGCGCGGTGGCCTTGGCGTCCTTGTCGAGCTCGACCTTTTGCTCGCCGACCTTGAATTGCGGCTCATCGATGACTTCGCCGTCCACGGTGACCCAGCCGCCCTCGATGAACAGCTCGGCCTCCCGGCGGGAGCAACCGACCAGTTCGATGAGGCGTTTGGAGAGGCGAATCGGGTCAGTCATGACGGGGCCGTAACAAAAAAGGGGTGGGCATTGTACCTGTGTGGAAGCGGTTAAGCCCGGTTCCATTTGCAGGCGCTGTATTCAATGTGGGAGCGAGCCTGCTCGCGAAGGCGTCCTGCCAGTCTATGTGTGCAGTGACTGGTACACCGCATTCGCGAGCAGGCT
>NZ_JASCPT010000099.1:0-19719 GCF_029959775.1 Pseudomonas sp. PS01270
GTTGGTGGGGGTTGAGGGGGATGGGGTGGTGATTGAGCGGGGTGGGGAGAGAGTGAGGTTGGAGGTTGAGAGGTTGGGGGACGGGGTGGTTTTGCCGAGGTTAACCCGGCCCTGAGTTGCAAAGAGGAGTTGTCCGACGATTTTACGTTCTAGTGAAAATTGGATCAGGCCATCGCTGCACCGAATTCTAGAGCTACCACTTCGCTTCCTTCTTAAACGCACTCATCAGCTCACCAAATGCCCGTCTGAGGCTTTATAGAATACATCCGGGACTTCAAAACCCATTAAGTCAAGCGCTTACCCCGTATACAAAAGAGTAATCTGTGACCTGCCTTTTCCAAGAAATGGACCGCGATATGCCTACCCGCTTATCAAGTCGATGGCAAAGTCGTATTCTAGAGGCAATTGGCCACGCAGGGCTGGCCCGCTTAGGCGTAAGGGACTAATGAACAACTTGAACTTCCAAAACGAAAGCCCGGCGGATGTCGACGCGTTTAAAGGTGAGAGCCATAATCGTGTGGCTCAAGCAATGCACGATTACATCAAGAGCAAGGGCAATCACAGAGTCATTGGCCTTGACGGCGAGTTCGGATCTGGGAAGAGCTCAATTTTACAGATGCTCGAAAAAAAGATCGCGAAGGAGGCGGTAAAAACGAAGCTATGGGTGTTTGACTGTGAGCAAAACTATCAAGGCTCGATCAAAAGTAACTTCATTGAGGTGCTTACCGAAAAGGTTACAGCTCTGCTCAAAGATTTGCGTCGCGATAAAGAAATTGCCGAAGTAGAAAAAAATCGTGACATCGCGCTTGGTCGACACTACAGCTACACGAAGGACACACGCAGCCATATTAGTATTTGGGCGGTGCTACTGATCGTTAGCGGTGTCCTCGCTCCGACATTCATTCGTGATTATTTGATTCGACTTCACAGCGATACTCCGCTCGCCACCTCACTCCACAGCCTTTACCTACTCGCATGCACAGCGCCTGGCTTTATCCTGCTTTTCGCATACCTAGCGAGCCGGAGAGAGAAAGATCCTAAGAAACGATGGAACCTGACAAGCCTGCTCAAGGGTAACTCCGACGACCGTATCACTGAAACCATCGAGGTGAGTAAGGAGGTCAGCCCTCTCGATTTAAAACGAGCATTAGGGTGCCACCTGCATGCGGTTAAGGATCATCACATCATCATCGTGATCGACAACCTAGACAGGCTGCCACGGGACGTTCTACGTTCAGTGTGGAGCGATCTTGAAATTTTCACCTCCGTCACCGGCCAAGAAAATCTGAGTGTCATCGTTCCCTTCTGCTCAACAAAAGTTTCCAAGTATTTAAACGGTGACAGTGAGCAGTCGTATGACTCTAAGGATTTCATCGCTAAAAAATTTCCAGTAGTGTTCCGGACGCCGCCGATCATCACGTCCGGCTGGAAAGATGCATTCAGAAAGCTGTGGAGTGAGAGCTTTGGTGCATCCGACTTGGCGGAAGCCGACGCTTGCAGCGTGATTCTACAGCGCCACAGCCCAATGGCCGGCAGGCTTGTGACCCCTCGCCTTCAGAAGAGATTCATCAACGACATCGCCACTACGCTGCTGGTAACTGCGGGCAAGCCAAGCGTGGTGTGTATTGCAGCGTACCTGGCAATCTGCAAATACAACGGTGTGGCAATTGAGACCATGCTGAAAGACCCGGATACCCCAAAGGATGAGCAGGCAGTAGCGGTTGCGACGGAGGTTGAAGATTCGGCCGCCCAAGCTGTGGCACTCAACGTTGACAAGACCAAGCGCACGTTGAAGACACTACTCGGCGAAGACATGAAGACTGGCTGGCCCATTCAGATCCTACAAATTCACTTTCAGACATCCTCCGACATCGCCATCGCGGAATTGATCGATCAGCCGCTGGAGGATGCTATCGATTCCCAAGACGGCACAAAGCTTGCCACGCTTATCCCATACTTCGGATTCAAAGATTCGTTCATACGTCGTCTAGAAGGTACGATTCCCGCAATAAGCCTCCTCAAAACGCTCTATCAGGCATCCAGAATCGAGGGGTGCAAAGTCGACGATCTACTGCCTCACGTAAGCGCCAAATTTATTACTGGCGATCAATTGAAAGCGGAAAAGGTTGACGCTGGCTATTTTGAGTCGATCAAAGGCTTGATCGCGCTCGGCTTACACAAAGATATTTTCACGAATGCACTGTCAGCCGCCAAGACTGAGTTCGAAGAAAGAGCGGAGGATTCATACGATCTGGACTCTATCGACGTTTACCGAGAGATTATATTGAAGTACGACAGCTACTTGGACTCAATGGATGAAGCGTTCAGGCCGCTTGTTCTTGGCAGCGCGGAGCTGCTTTTCCAGATGATCTTACCCGACCCGGATCTCAAGAGAATTGATGCGAATAACATCAGCTTAAATGAGCGGGGCCTTAAGGATGCTGTGCTTCAATTGGCATCATCTGAACACGAGTATCTGGACAGAATTCCGCTCAATGAGGACGATTGGCTGCCCTGCTTAACTAGCTATTTTGGCGGGAACAAACTGAGCATTGCTCGCAGAACCTATTTCATAGACAAGGCGCACGTCGAAGCAATCACGACGGCAATCTCTTTGAATCCTGCGGAACATCGGGTGTGGTTTGCAGCATCCTTCTTTGGGGAATTTTCTAGCACGATTCCGCAGTTGATTTTGCAGCATTTACCTACTACGAAATCCAGCCGGATCAAGGTCTCGATGGCAGTCATATACATTAGGCTGAAAACGGGACTACCAATAACTGAAATCCCAGGAATCGACGAGGCTTTCGCAGTCGAACGAGAGTACCTCTACACGCTGGTGCGAGCAGCGACTACTTCCGAACAGTTTTTCAAACTGATTTTGGAAGGAGAGGCGTCACACCTTGTAGCGCCAATCCTCGTGAGGCTGATCAAGGACGACGCTATCTCTACAATATCCCCCGATCACCTGTACGAGTTCTATTCAAGGTTCGTCGACACGCTGAGTGCCTACGATCTGACGGATACTGAGATGCTGGACTGGTTTACATCGTTCGAACTGAAGGCAGATCGGTTACCAGCGCTATCTGACATAGATACGCTTTTCTTGAATCATGTGCTTGATGGAAACAACGCCAAGTTACTAGAGTTGCGTGCTGTGTTACTTGAAAGGAGCTTTGGTGCCAATGTTGATATAGTTGGCTGGACAAAGCTTATCGAGCGTGCGGATACCAATGAGCGAACCGCCCTTAGATATATGCTAGAGAATAAGATCGATTTTTCAGGTGAGATAATCGCCCATCAAGCGGTTTTAGCTTTGCTTGCGGCTGCGCTTAAACATGATCCATTCTTAAAGCCATCCGCTGCAGTAATTTCCAACTCCAAGGTACTGCTTGATCTCTTCGAAAAGGATACCCAAGCTATTATCGGCACGGTGCTTCGACCTTTTATCTACGACCAGAAGGTCGATGTGGAAGCGTCACTTTTCATTCTTGGGGAATATGGTGATTTATTACCAAGTATCACGCCCAGGACGCCTGAGGAAGAGGAACGCCTTCTTCAACTACTGCTACAGATAAACAGCGATCCTATAGGATCTGCACTCGCAGCGACTTTCCTAGACACGAGAGCAGCGCAGTTTGCTGAGTGGAAAATTTCGAAGGAGCACAAAGATACCTACTCCTCTCTGGTGACCAAACTGAAGGCTAGCCTCCCAACTATCTACGCGAATCTGTCGGAGCGACACGGGTACAGGTCACGCATGAAGGAACTGGCAAAAGCTTTCCTGGGCAAGGAATAGCCGGCCCTCAAAAAATGCTCGAGGCGCTACCTGTAATCGCAACGAAGCGCCGAGCAGTTGGGAAGATGCATATACTTGTCCGCTAGTTTTCTTCCGATCTGAGCAGCGCTTTCGGCTGGATTCAACCAGCACCTTTCTTGATCGTCAAAGGCAGAAAACGACCCAAACCAGCCTTTCACACGAAGCGAAAAAAGGGGCGGATTTGTTGTCGTCCAAGCGCGTGGTCCTCCTCAATAAAGCTTCCCGGTTGAAAGTATTGAGGATGCAATATTGGGATGCATTATTAGGAATGAGTCCATTTTCAGAAAAAATCAGCTGTCCCAAAGTTACACTTAAGGTGCGCAGCCTGTCTGTGCTGATCGTAAAACATACCATTCTGGTGCTGATACACTGCTTTCCGAAATGCCTATTACCAATCAATTAACTGGAGCCTGAGATGGATATAAAAGAGCTTTGCACTGCTCATGGATTCGATTTGGGTAAAAGCGGCGTAGCGTTGGGTGGCGGTAGTTTCGGAATGACGGATCTGGAAATATCCCCCATTGAATTTTTGACCTTGGCAGAAGAGGATTTTGAGCGGGGAGGATTGCCGGCTCTCATTAACGCGGCGACGAATGCGAAGCGAGCTATTGTCTGTCAGCTTGATCAGTTGCTGATCTCTTTTGGTTACTCATCGCTGCGATGGAACGTGCCGAAAAAGATTGATCGTGTAAGAGCACTTGGGTTATTGGTGCCCAGTTTGTTGCGAAAAGTTGTTGATATGAGAAATTTTCTTGAGCACGAGTACGCTGCGCCTGAGCTCAAAAGCGTTGAGGAGGCTTTGGATATCGCAAGTTTATTTGTGATGTCCGCCTCAGCTATGTTTATACCGTTCGACGACGTTTTGGAGTTCTCACGGCCTGATTCCGTTTCTTCAGATGTTTCCGTCACCCATCTCACTGCAGGCTTGAGGCGGGAATCAGGTAGGGTTTTTTACACCGTCTACGCGTATGAACCTGGCGAATATGCGGGCCGTTGTGTTGATCAATGTCAGATTCAATCGGGGCATGTCCTGTTTGAGGCAATGGTGAAGCTTTCTGCATCGTTGATGCTTCGATACAAAGTAGAACAAGCACTAAAAAATTTTGAAGCCGCCTATGCCGAGCTATGAAGTTCTTTGTATTACTTCTTCGGCGAGGGGACGAATTTCAGTGAGCGGTGGGTGTTGAGAAGTCGATAAACACCAGTGTTTAAAAAGACATCTCCAGTCACGCTCTCAGGCTACATATCCTTGCGCCTTTGCCTACAGCTACGCCAGAATCCGCCGGCTTGTGCGCCTAGGGAGCGAGTTCTATTGTTGTGCGGTCGCTGACGAATCAGCGATCGGATTTGACCGTCCGCCCAATATCAAGGCGCGCCAGCGTTCTGCACCTGTTCAGGCATTGTCTGAAATTCTGTTGCGGTGGCTGTGCGTGGGACACCTTCGGGTGTGCCGGATTCCTTGATGTCCGGTCGGTCAACCCGCGTACAGCTGCCACCCTCTTTGTTTGACCGCGAACGGTGGCGGCTCCAGTCATCAAGGAGCTTCACCATGATCAAACCAACACCCAACCCGCCCGAGACCGATCCCACGTCTCCCTACGAATCCCTCGATTCCAACAAACTCCACGAAGCCGCTGACCGTGCGCTCGATCATTACCTGTCGCCAAACAATCTCCTGCCTCCGCCGCGCAAGGCGCGTGGGATGTATGCGGTGACGGCGGATACCAAGAATGAAGAACTGTTGGCGGATGCGAGTGAAACGCTAGCTTCGGCGAAGACGATTGCTCAGGACATTTCCAGTTTGCTGCCAGCGCCGCAGCGACGGGCGTTGTTGGGGGTTGCTCAACTGATCATGCTGGGGGAGCTGGCGGTGAATCGGGCGCTAGATAATTTGGAATTGCCGAGTTAATGCGGGTGTCGGGATCACCTGGTGATTGATCGGGTGCTCATTCTGGCGCTTTCGCGAGCAAGCTCGCTCCCACAGGGTTTTATGCTGATTGCAGATGTTGTCTACGATCCTGAAATCTGTGGGAGCAGTCGATTATTACCACGTCGTCTTCGTGTGGTTATTGAGTCGCTTCAGGACATTCACCGGTCCATCGCGTCACCGTCATGTCGTTGAACTGCTCACCGATGGTATCGACCCGCAGGCAAGCGCCTTTCTTCGAGTAGTACAAGATGCAGCGCGAGCTATCAAACGAGCAGGTGTCCAGTTCGAAGTAATTGCGTGTAGCCAGCTCCTTCTCCACGCCACTGTATTCATACCCGTCGGTGGTGTGCATTCGCGTTGGCCTCCATCCTTGTTTGACGAGCTTGGACTTGGCCGCAGCCAAACGCTCACCGACGACGATGCGGGCTGGCCCGTGAATGTCGCTTGGCGTCTGTGAGTCATCGGCAAACGCTGCGCTGATACCCATGCAATAAAGCGCGATAAGTACAAGGATCGAAGCTTTGATTTCACAGTTCCTTCAGCTGACTTGTAGCTCGAAAAAAAACAGTCATGACTACCGCGCACCCGAGCGGATCTGCCCGTTTGCCCTTAATTCACGAAGCTTGTCTTGCCATGCGGCGCGATCGGTCTTGGGAGTTATCGGATCGAAAGCGTGATACTGCCCGTCACACCACGCATCGATTTGGCCGAGCCAATAGGTTTGGCCGGCGTGCCCCGTGTCGAGGCGTTTCAGCAAGTAGCCGAGTTGTTGCCACGTCGGTATCAGTCGGAAAATGGCGCTGCGCCGTTCCGATGTAAGCTCATGCCAGTCTTGATCAAGTTTGGCCGTCAATCTGATGTTCAATACGGACCACGGTATTTTGTCCAGTTTCGCAATCACCACCGCAAACACTTTCTCCGAAGGATCATCAAGCGCCTCGAACAGCTCAGGCAGTTGATCATCGCGAAGCAGGCGTGTTGCGGCTTGTCGCACAGTCACATAGCTCGAGCGCAGCGCAGGTGTATGCCATCGCTCTGGCAACTCCACAGCCAGTTCTGTGGCGAGCCCGAGCACGCCCAGCCAATGTTGTTTTGATGTGGGCAAAGGCTGACGTAAGCGCTCGGTCAGCACTGCATGAGCATCAACATCGTTACGAGCCGCAGCCCAAAGCGCCAGATTGCGTACTGCCGGTGAAGCATCTATCAACGCTTCGCGCAGTACAGGTTTCGGATCGACGAGCAGCGGCAGCAGCGCATAAAGCACGCGTACGCGGATTTTGGCACCGGGGTGCGACATGGCTTCAAGGAGCAACGGCAGACTCTGCGTCGCTGGTAGATTCAGGCTCGCCGACACCGCCATCAACCGTACGGTCAACTCGCGATGAGCCAACGCACTTCGTATGAGCGTTTCGGGAGACTCGGGGGCTTCAAGCAAAAGCGTAAACAGGTAGCGCGCGGCTTTGCCCTGGCGATTCAAGAAGTCGGCGTAGACCTCATCCCAGCAGTCCACCGATTGCAGCATCGCTCGGACCGCCGACAGTGTCTGGGCGTGGTCGACCCGGCGTTGCGCTGCCAATGCCATCAAGGGTTCCAGTGCCGATAACCATGCCTGGGCGTGAGCTGGTGACAGGTAGTGCTTCAGGCCTTCCGCTGCCAAGTCGCGAACCTGAGGGACCCAATCGTTCAGACGTTCGATCACCACGGCTAATGCTTCGGGGGACGGTTGCCTGCACAGTTCTCGCACAGCGACTTCCCGGACGAAACCGTTGGAGTGATTGCTGACGTCTGCCCATGCGCCGGTGTTATTGAAGTGAGCGAGTATCTCCAGCGCCTCGTTGCGCCGATAGTTTTCATAATTGGAGAGCTGTCCTTGCTTGCGTGCCAACCGAGCCAGCCAGTCTTGTGTAGTGTTCATGGGCAGTCCTGTGCGTCCTTGCGGGTGCATATTGTTTGTGCAAAAGCAGCAGCCTACGCGACTTGCTCTTGCGGGCAAAATTCTCGGGTAACGGGACAGATCTTTTCAGGAGGTAGGCGGGGCAGTAATTTTTCGACGATCGTCCATGTTTAAAAAGACATCTCCAGTCACGCTCCCAGGCTACATATCCTTGCGCCTTTGCCTACAGCTACGCCAGAATCCGCCGGCTTGTGCGCCTAGGGGGCGGGTTCTATTGTGGTGCGGTCGCTGACGAATCAGTGATCGGGTTTCGCAGCCCGGGTCAATCAAGGCGCACAGCGCTCCAGTTCGTTGTCATTTTTGGCAGTGATGCTTTATGGCGGCTGTGCGCGGGATACCTTCGGGTATGCCGGGTTCCTTGATTCCCGGTCTGCGAACCTGCGTACAGCTGCCACCTCTCTTCGTTTCGCAGCGAAACGTGGCGGCTCCAATAATCAAGGAGCTTCACCATGATCAAACCAACACCCAACCCGCCCGAGACCGATCCCACGTCTCCCTACGAATCCCTCGATTCCAACAAACTCCACGAAGCCGCTTACCGCGCGCTCGATCATTACCTGTCGCCAAACAATCTCCTGCCTCCGCCACGTAAGGCGCGGGGGATGTATGCGGTGACGGCGGATACCAAGAATGAAGAACTGCTGGCTGATGCGAGTGAAACGCTTGCTTCGGCGAAGACGATTGCTCAGGACATTTCCAGTCTGTTGCCGGCACCGCAGCGTCGGGCGTTGTTGGGGGTTGCTCAACTGATCATGTTGGGGGAGCTGGCGGTGAATCGGGTGATGGATAATTTGGAGGTGGCGGGGTGATGTCGTTGGCCTTGGTCCGGCGCTGGGCCTTGGGATTTTAGGTGCGGTAGAAGAGCCCCTCACCCCAGCCCTCTCCCGGAGGGAGAGGGAGCCGACCGAGGTGTCTTGCGTTTTACATCGACCTGAGCGTGCGCGTTGATTATGGATTTGTGATGCTGCGTTCTGGTCGGTGTGATTCTGGTGTATTGCCGGAGTTTCCATTGCTGCATAGCTGCGTATGCCTGAGACCTGTAGACACTCGAGTAAAAGAGCCCCTCACCCCAGCCCTCTCCCGGAGGGAGAGGGAGCCGACCGAGGTGTTTTGCGTTATACATCGACCTGGAAGACCTTAGCGACTATGGCTTTGCTGGGCTTCAGCAATGCTGGATTCAGAGCGATACGTTCAGGTCGGCGTATCTCTGGAACATCCCCGTATCGGTTCCCTCTCCCTCGGGAGAGGGCTAGGGTGAGGGGCTTCCTGGCCGTGACAACAGGGTCTCCAGTCTGGCCAACGGCGGCGCATCCTGATTGCGATCAAATACTTGGATTCCAACCTTGAGCAACCGTCCATTCTCTGCGCTGGCGATCACCTGTTCGCAGCGCAACAACAATCTTCCTTGATCACATTCAACAGCCTTCATCCCATTCGGCAATCGCCCCTCCAACCGCAGCTCTGCCATCCGGCTCTGCGCAGCAATCAGCGCGATCGATCTATCGCGCAGCAGCCCATTGCTCTGCGTCATCAACCCCGCCACACGCACGGCGGCGGACATGGCGACGGCGATGATCGCCAGTGCCACCAGCACTTCAATCAGGGTGAAACCTTCCTCTCGCGTTCGCGCGCGCATACATGGCCCAAAATCAAAACCCAGCCCTCGACGCTAACCCCCGTCCTTGACGGCTTGACGACGGAAACACCCGAGGATTTTCAACATCCCTGACATATCTTCTTGCAACACTGCGCGTCGAATTCGGATCAAGCCAGGGAATGTCGAGATGGATATCGCACCTTTGAACACGCTCAGTCAGTCGCCGCGCATGCCGCGTGGGCAGCAGGGTTTTACCTTGATCGAGATCATGGTGGTGGTGGTAATTCTGGGGATTCTGGCGGCGATGGTGGTGCCCAAGGTGCTTGACCGGCCGGATCAGGCGCGGGCGACGGCGGCGAAGCAGGATATTGGTGGGTTGATGCAGGCGTTGAAGTTGTATCGCCTCGATCACGGCACGTATCCGAGCATGAATCAGGGGCTGAAGGTGCTGGTCGAGCGGCCGGCGGATGCGAAGAACAGCAACTGGCGTTCGTATCTGGAGCGTTTGCCGAATGACCCGTGGGGCCGGCCTTATCAGTACCTCAACCCGGGCGCGAATGGCGAGGTCGATATCTTTTCCCTCGGCGCTGATGGCCAGCCGGACGGCGATGGCGTGAATGCCGATATCGGTTCCTGGCAGTTGTAAGGCCGGCCGTGAACACAGGTTCGCTCAACGGGGCGAAGCAACAGGGCATGGCGATTATCAGCGCGTTGTTAATTGCCGCCGTGGTGGCGGTGATTGCGGCGGGGATGTTGACGCGTCAGAGCGTGGCGACCCGGGCGCTGGAGGCCGATCAGCAGCGGGTGCAGGGGCGTTGGGTCGCGCAGGGTGGTCTGGAGATCAGCCGGCAGTTGCTGTGGGATGCGCGCCTGCGTGATCCGTTGACCCGGCGCGATCAGCCTTGGGCGCAGCCGTTGCTGGCGGCGGGTTTTGCCGGGCGCCTGGAGGACGAGCAGGGCAAGTTCAATCTGCGCAATCTGGTCGCCAATGAGCGCATTGATGAGGCGCAAGTGCAGGCGTTCGAGCGCTTGTGTGAACTGATCGGTGTGAGTGGCGTTGTCGGCCAGCGCATCCGTCAGCGGGTAATTGCTGGTTATCCGCATCTGCTGAACGCGCAGATTGGCGCGACTGGCAAAGCCGGTTTCGACAGTGGCCGGGCGACTTCGCCGGATGCCGATCACAAACCGCCACCGCCGAAGCTGCCGATGCTGCGCACGCTGGATGATTTGCGCAGCGTCGAAGGCGTGACCGATGCGCTGATCGGCCAACTGGCGCCGTACGTGACGGTGATTCCGGCGACGACGTGGATCAACGGCAACACCGCCACGGCGCAGGTGCTGGCGGCGTATGTGCCGGGGCTTTCGCTGGAGCGCGCGACGGCGTTGATCGCCGAGCGTGACGCCGGACGCTGGTTTATCAATCGTGGCGATTTTGTGAACCGCTTGCGCATGCCGCAGCTGGAAATGAGCAGCGTCAAGGTCGGTATCACCAGTGACTGGTTTCGTTTGCGCGGTGAGGCGCGGCGGGATCAGCGCCGGGTCAGTCTCGACGCTTTGCTGCACCGCAGTGAGGATCGGCTGCCGCAGGTGATCTGGTCGCGGGTGGGCGCATGAGCCAGTTGCGCGTTGCGTTGCCGCCGCTGGCGGAGCTGGAGTTGCACAGCGAAGTGAGCTGCGCCTGGCTGGATCGTCAGGGGCAGGTCAGTCGTGAGGAACGGCTCACTTTGGGTCAGTTGGGGCAACGGCCGAAGCAACCACCGCTGCTGTGTTTTCTGCATCCGGCCGACAGCCTGCTCGCCAGCATTGATCTGCCGCCGCTGCCCGCGAACAAAACGGCGGCCGCTGTGCAGTGTGCGGCGCAGGCGTTGATGCTCGGCGACAGCAGCCAGATGCATATCGGCCACAGCCCTCGTGATGCGAGCGGGCAGGTGCAGATTGCCTGGGTCTCGCGGCTGCATTTGCAGGTTCTGGCTGCGGTGCTCAAGCAGGCGGGTTTGAGTTTGCGCGGTTTGTATCCGGCGCCGTATAGCCTGCCAGTGGCGCCCGGTGTTGTCGCTTGTGTGGCGGACGGGCATTTGCTCCGGCGCGAGAGTTTGAACAGTGCGCAGGTTGAGCCGATGCTCGGTGACGAAGTTGATGAGGCATCGTTCGCAGCGGACGCGACACAGCGCTGGATCGGCCCCTTGCCCGGTTGGGGTTTGCACGGCGGCCTGCAGCAAACCGGCGGCGAGCAACGTGGCTGGGGTCGCGCTGTCGGGTGTGTGGCTTTGGCCGTGGCAGTCTGGGTGATCGGGCTGAATATGTACGCCGCTCGCGAAGCTCGGCAGGGCCAGCAGCTCAAGGCGCAGATGAGTCAGCGGGTGAAGCAGGCGTTCCCGGAATTGCCGGTGATTCTCAACCCGCTGCAACAGGCGCGTCAGCAACTCGAGCAGCGGCAAAAAGGCGCTGTCGATGACCCGGCGCAGAACTTCAATCGACTGGTGTTGCAGGCCGGCACCGGCATGCCGTTCATGGCCGGCAGTGTCGAGCGCCTGACCTATCGCGACGGCGCCTTGCAACTGGCCTTGCTCAGCGATGCAAACCATGGCGGCAACGATAAGGACTGGCAAAGCACGTTGGCCCAGGCCGGCATCAGCGTCACTGCCGATGACGCAGGCTGGACGCTGCGCCCGAGCGATGAATCCAGCGCAAACACCAACGAAGACGACGACAGCGGAGCAGACGATGAGTAGGGCGACGCTGGCGATTTACCGTGCGCGTTGGCAGCGCTTGCGCAACCAGTTGCAGGCGCGTTGGCAGCCGTTGGCGCTGCGTGAAAAACGCATGGTCGTCGGCATGGCGCTGGTGCTTGTCGGTCTGCTGATCTGGCTGACGCTGGTCAAGCCGCCGCTGGCCAGGATCACTTTCTGGCAGAACGAAACGCCCAAGTTGCGCGCGCAAACCGAGGCGCTGGAAGTGCTGTTGCGCAGCGTCAATGTGCGGCCGCAGGGGCAAAGCGTTGACCAGTCGCTGGAGCAAAGTCTGCAAGTGGCGGGGCTGGCCGGGCATTACCAATTACAGGCAGCGGAGGGCGGCGCGTGGCAGCTGAATGTCGACGCCGCACCGGCCGATGCGCTGCTCGACTGGCTGCTCAGCCAGCCGTCACAACTTTCTCTGCAGGTGGTCGAGGCGCAGTTGCAACGCGCAAGCGCGGCCTCGACCGATGTCACCGCCGGCACTTTGTCAGGCACCGTTCGCATGGATCAGGCGCAGGGCGCTAAGGAAGCTTCATGAAGGAGTCACGCTGCAAACCGGCACGTCTGGCGCTGCCGTTGTTGCTGATGGCATTGAGCGCGTGCAACAGCACCACGGCGCCGCAGAATCAGCCGCCGCTGTTGGTCGACAGCGAACTCGGGCGGCCGCTGGCCAACACCCAGCGCAGCGGCGTCGCGGTGGCCGATCGCGAACGGGCGCAGGCTCAGGCGCGACCGGTGCCGAAGCAGTTGCATAACATCAGCCAGCGTGGGCGCAGTGGTGGTGCTGCGCCGAGCAATGCGATCCCGCGCAATCCGTTGGGCGAGCAACCGGTGACGCTGAATTTCGTCGAGGCCGATATTCAGGCGGTGGTGCGGGCGCTGTCGCGGGCCACCGGGCAGCAGTTTCTCGTCGATCCACGGGTCAAGGGCAATCTGACCTTGGTCTCGGAAGGTCAGGTGCCGGCCCGCCAGGCTTACGACATGCTGCTCGCGGCGTTGCGCATGCAAGGCTTCAGCGTGGTCGATGTCGGCGGCGTGGCGCAGGTGGTTCCCGAGGCCGACGCGAAACTGCTCGGCGGGCCGATCTATAGCGCCGACAAACCGGCCGGCAACGGCATGCTCACGCGCACGTTTCGTCTGCAATACGAGAACGCGGTGAACCTGATCCCGGTGCTGCGCCCGATTGTCTCGCCGAACAATCCGATCAATGCCTACCCCGGCAACAACACCGTGGTCATCACCGATTACGCCGAGAACCTCACCCGCGTCGCGCAGTTGATCGAGAGCATCGACACGCCGAGCGCGATCGACACCGATGTGGTGCAGATCCAGAACGGCATCGCTGCCGATATCGCGCCGATGGTCGCCGACTTGCTCGACGCGCCGGGCAATGATCCGACGCAGAAAATCGCCGTGATCGGCGACCCGCGCTCGAACACCATCATCATCCGCGCCGGCAGCCCCGAGCGCACCGAGCTGGCGCGCAACCTGATCTACAAACTCGACAACGCGCAGAGCAATCCGAGCAATCTGCATGTGGTTTATCTGCGCAACGCTCAGGCGGCGAAACTGGCGCAAGCCTTGCGCGGTTTGCTCACCGGCGAGAGTGACAGCGGCAGCAGCGACGCGGCGCGGTCGGTGCTCAGCGCGATGGGCAGCGGCACCGGCGGCAATGCCGGGCAGAATGGCCAGAGCAGTACGCCGGGCACTGGCACGGCGACCTCGACTGGCAGCGGCGCAAGCGGCGGCAGTTATGCCCAGGGCAGTGGCAGTGGCGGCGGCAGCAGCAGTGGCGGTACGCAGAGCAGCGAACAGAATGTTGCGTTCAGCGCCGGCGGGGTGACGATTCAGGCCGATGCCACCACCAACACGCTGCTGATTTCTGCGCCGGAGCCGGTGTATCGCAACTTGCGTGAGGTTATCGATCTGCTGGATCAGCGCCGTGCGCAGGTGGTGATCGAGAGCCTGATTGTCGAGGTCGGCGAGGACGATGCCAGTGAATTCGGTGTGCAGTGGCAGACCGGCAATCTCGGCGGCAAAGGCGTGATCGGTGGCGCGAACCTGGGTGGCGCGGGGCTCAACACGGGGGCCAAGAACAGCATCGACGTTCTGCCGCAGGGTTTGAACCTTGGCTATGTCAACGGCACGGTCGACATCCCCGGCATCGGCAAGATTCTCGACCTGAAAGTGCTGGCGCGGGCGCTGAAGAGCAAGGGCGGCACCAACGTGCTGTCGACGCCGAACCTGCTGACGCTGGACAACGAGGCAGCGAGCATTTTTGTCGGCCAGACCATCCCGTTTGTCAGCGGCAGCTACGTCACCGGCGGCGGGGGCACCAGCAACAACCCGTTCCAGACCGTGACCCGCGAAGAGGTCGGCCTCAAGCTCAACGTACGCCCGCAGATTTCCGAGGGTGGCACGGTGAAGCTGGATATCTATCAGGAAGTCAGCAGCATCGATGAGCGCGCGTCCAACAGCGTGATCGCCGCCGGCATCGTCACCAACAAGCGCGCGATCGACACCAGCATTCTGCTCGACGATGGGCAGATCATGGTCCTCGGCGGCTTGCTCCAGGACGGCTACAGCCAGAGCAATGATGCGGTGCCGTGGCTGGGCAGCCTGCCGGGCATCGGCGCGCTGTTTCGCAACGAACGCCGGGCGATCACCAAGACCAACCTGATGGTGTTCCTGCGCCCGTACATCATCCGCGACAGCGAAGCGGGGCGCAGCATCACCCTCAACCGCTACGACTTCATGCGCCGCGCCCAGGGCGGCTTGCAGCCGGAACGCAGCTGGGCGATGCCCGACATGCAGGCGCCGCAGTTGCCAAGCGCCGCGCAAGGCGTGCCAGCGCCGGGGCCGACATCAGGCCCACGCGCCACGATCAAAGCCGTACCGATTGAACGGAGCACCCGGTTTTGACTGGAATGATGATTGTGGCGAGGGGATTTATCCCCGCTCGGCTGCGAAGCAGTCGTAAAACCGGTACACGCGATTTGCCTGTAGAAACCGGTTCTCAAGGTTTAGGTCTGCTTCGCAGCCCAACGGGGATAAATCCCCTCGCCACAGGGGATCGCATTGCCTCAGAGGATCGCATTAGCACAGAGGATCCCATTGCCACGGCACCGATCGAAGGGAGCACCCGGTTTTGACTGGAATGATGATTGTGGCGAGGGGATTTATCCCCGCTCGGCTGCGCAGCAGTCGTAAAACCGGCACACGCGATTTGCCTGGAGAAACCGGTTCTCAAGGTTTGGGTCTGCTTCGCAGCCCAACGGGGATAAATCCCCTCGCCACAAGGGATCTCATTGCCACAGGGGATCCCATTGCCACGGTACCGATTGAAGGGAGCACCCGGTTTTGACTGAGATGATGACTGTGACGAGGGGATTTATCCCCGCTCGGCTGCGCAGCAGTCGTAAAACCGGTACACGGGATTTGCCTGGAGAAATCGATTCTCAAGGTTTGGGTCTGCTGCGCAGCCCAACGGGGATAAATCCCCTCGCCACAGAGGATCCCATTGCCACTGAGGATTCCATTGCCACGGCATCGATCGAAGGGAGCACCCGGTTTTGACTGAGATGATGACTGTGGTGAGGGGATTTATCCCCGCTCGGCTGCGCAGCAGTCGTAAACCGGGCACATGCGATTTTCCTGGAGAAACCGGTTCTCAAGTTTTGGGTCTGCTTCGCAGCCCAACGGGGATAAATCCCCTCGCCACAGAGGTTTCCATTGCCACTGAGGATCGCATTGCCACAAGGGATCTCATTGCCACAGGGGATCCCATTGCCACGGCATCGATCGAAGGGAGCACCCGGTTTTGACTGAGATGATGACTGTGGTGAGGGGATTTATCCCCGCTCGGCTGCGAAGCAGTCGTAAAAACGGTACACGCGATTTGCCTGGAGAAACCGGTTCTCAAGGTTTGGGGCTGCTGCGCAGCCCAACGGGGATAAATCCCCTCGCCACAGAGGTTCCCATTGCCACTGAGGGCTCCATTGCCACAGGGGATCGCATTGCCACGGTACCGATTGAAAGGAGCACCCGGTTTTTGACTGAGATGATGACTGTGGCGAGGGGATTTATCCCCGCTCGGCTGCGAAGCAGTCGTAAAAACGGTACGCGCGATTTGCCTGGAGAAACCGGTTCTCAAAGTTTGGGTCTGCTTCGCAGCCCAACGGGGATAAATCCCCTCGCCACAAGGGATCGCATTGCCACAGAGGATCGCATTGCTACAGGGGATCCCATTGCCACGGTACCGATTGAAGGGAGCACTCGGTTTTGACTGAGATGATGACTGTGGCGAGGGGATTTATCCCCGCTCGGCTGCGCAGCAGTTGTAAAACCGGTACACGGGATTTACCTGTAGAAACTGGTTCTCAAGGTTTGGGTTTGCTTCGCAGCCCAACGGGGATAAATCCCCTCGCCACTGAGGATCTCATTGCCACCGAGGATCCCATTGCCACAGGGCATCCCATTGCCACGGTGCCGATTGAAAGGAGCACGCGGTTTTGACTGAGATGATGACTGTGGCGAGGGGATTCATCCCCGCTCGGCTGCGCAGCAGTCGTGGAACCGGTACCCGGGATTTGCCTGTAGAAACCGGTTCTCAAGGTTTGGGTCTGCTTCGCAGCCCAACGGGGATAAATCCCCTCGCCACAGGGGATCGCATTGCTACAGGGGATCGCATTGGCACAGAGGATCCCATTGCCACGGTACCCATTGAAGGGAGCACTCGGTTTTGAATGGAATGATGATTGTGGCGAGGGGATTTATCCCCGCTCGGCTGCGCAGCAGTCGTAAAACCGGTACACGGGATTTGCCTGTAGAAACCGGTCCTCAAGGTTTGGGTCTGCTTCGCAGCCCAACGGGGATAAATCCCCTCGCCACAGAGGATGTCATTGCCACTGAGGATCCCATTGCCACAGTGGATTGTGAGGAGGGTAAGCGATGAGTGCATTGCCTTACGCCTGGGCCAAGGCGCAGCGCATTCTTTTGTGCGATGGCGTGCTGACGGTGTGCCCGTCAACGCCCGGCTGGTCGATCAGCGAAGTGCGTCGGCAGTTCGGTGTGACGCGGATCGAGCGGGTGCGTGATGACGAGCTCGACGGTTTGCTCGCCAGCGCTTACGCCGACACCGGCAGTGCGGCGGCGGTGGTGGGTGCGGCGGAAAACGAGGTCGATCTCGATCGGCTGATGCAGGACATGCCGGAAATCACCGACCTGCTCGACACCCAGGATGGAGCGCCGGTGATTCGCATGATCAACGCCTTGCTCACGCAGGCCGCGCGCGATGAAGCCAGCGACATTCACATCGAGCCGTTCGAAAGCCATTCGGTGGTGCGCTACCGCGTCGACGGCACCCTGCGCGATGTGGTATCGCCGCGCAAGGCGTTGCACGGTGCGCTGGTGTCGCGGATCAAGATCATGGCCCAGCTCGACATCGCCGAAAAACGCTTGCCGCAGGATGGCCGAATCGCTTTGCGCGTAGCGGGGCGGCCGATCGATATTCGTGTGTCGACGGTGCCCACCGGCCATGGCGAACGGGTGGTGATGCGCCTGCTCGACAAACAGGCCGGGCGCTTGCATCTGGAAACCTTGGGCATGGATGCGCAGGTGCTGGCCAAACTCGACCATTTGATCCGCCAGCCCCACGGCATCGTGCTGGTCACCGGGCCGACCGGCAGCGGCAAGACCACCAGCCTCTACGCGGCGCTGGCGCGGCTGGATGCGAGCACCAGCAACATCCTCACCGTGGAAGATCCGGTGGAATACGATTTGCCGGGGATCAGCCAGATTCAGGTCAACGCCAAGATCGACATGACCTTTGCCCTTGCGCTGCGGGCGATTCTGCGGCAGGACCCGGACATCATCATGATCGGTGAAATTCGCGATCTCGAGACCGCGCAAATCGCCGTGCAGGCCTCGCTCACCGGGCACTTGGTGCTGGCGACGCTGCACACCAACGACGCGGTGTCGGCGGTCAATCGCCTGATCGATATGGGCGTTGAGCCGTTCTTGCTCGCGTCATCCATGCTCGGCGTCCTCGCGCAACGTCTGGTGCGGCGCCTGTGCAATCAATGCAAACAGGAAGACCCGGCCACGCCCGGCACTTGGCGGCCGGTCGGTTGCGCGGCGTGCAATCACACCGGTTACAGCGGCCGCACCGGCATCCACGAATTGTTCTGCATCGACGACGATATCCGCACGCTGATCCACCAAGGGGCAGGGCAGCAGGCCTTGCGCGCGGCGGCGGCGAAAGCAGGGATGTTCAGCCTGCGTGAGGACGGTGAGCGCTGGATTCGCAGCGGTGCCACCGCGCCGGAAGAAATCCTTCGCGTGACACGGGACGCCTGATGAATCGCTATCGCTTTGAAGCGGCGGATGCCACGGGAAAAATCGAGTCCGGGCACCTTGAGGCGGACAGCCAGAGCGCGGCGTTCAGTGCCTTGCGCGGACGTGGATTGACAGCGTTGTCGGTGCACGAGGAAAGCAACGTCGCCCGACACGGTGGCGGCGGTTTGTTCAGCGCCAGACTCTCCGACAACGACCTCGCCTGGGCCACGCGGCAACTGGCGAGCCTGCTCGGTGCCAGTCTGCCATTGGAAGCAGCACTGAGCGCCACAGTCGAGCAAGCCGAGAAAAAGCACATCGCCCAGACCCTCAGCGCCGTGCGCGCAGATGTACGCAGCGGCATGCGTCTGGCGGAATCGCTGGCGTCGCGGCCACGGGATTTTCCCGAGATTTACCGCGCGCTGATTGCCGCTGGCGAAGAGTCCGGCGATCTGGCCCAAGTGATGGAACGGCTGGCCGATTACATCGAGGAACGCAACAACCTGCGCGGCAAGATTCTCACTGCGTTCATCTATCCGGGCGTGGTCGGGCTGGTGTCGATCGGCATTGTGATTTTCCTGCTCAGCTACGTGGTGCCGCAGGTGGTCAGCGCGTTTTCTCAGGCGCGGCAGGATTTGCCGGGGTTGACCCTGGCAATGCTCACGGCCAGTGATTTCATCCGTGCGTGGGGTTGGTTGTGTGCGGCAGTGATGGCCGGGGCGTTCTGGAGTTGGCGTCTGTATTTGCGCAATCCGGCGGCGCGTTTGAGCTGGCATCACCGGGTGCTGAAGCTGCCGCTGTTCGGGCGTTTTATCTTGGGTTTGAACACCGCGCGATTCGCCTCCACCCTGGCGATCCTCGGCGGTGCCGGCGTGCCGTTGTTGCGTGCATTGGAAGCGGCGCGGCAGACACTGTCCAACGACCGCTTGAGCCTGAGCGTCAGCGAGGCCACGGCAAAGGTGCGCGAAGGCGTCAACCTCGCCGCCGCGCTGCGCGTGGAGAATGTGTTCCCGCCGGTGCTGATTCACCTGATCGCCAGCGGCGAGAAAACCGGCTCACTGCCACCGATGCTCGAGCGCGCGGCGCAGACGCTTTCCCGGGACATTGAACGACGGGCGATGGGCATGACCGCGTTGCTGGAGCCGCTGATGATTGTGGTGATGGGCGGGGTGGTTCTGGTGATTGTGATGGCGGTGTTGTTGCCGATTATTGAGATCAACCAGTTGGTGCAGTAGCCGGATTCGATGGTGTCTGATCGGGCCTCTTCGCGAGCAAGCTCGCTCCCACAGTGTTCGGTGATTTGAAGAAAATTGCATTCACAACATCAATTCCTGTGGGAGCGAGCTTGCT
>NZ_JASCPT010000009.1:0-85823 GCF_029959775.1 Pseudomonas sp. PS01270
GGGGGGGGCGAGCGCAGATAACACATTTCATTTCATCGAGATCAGATATTATTAATGTTGTGTAGAGAAAGATGATTATTATCATGCGCAGATGATTTCAGTGCGTGAGTTGCTATCGGGGATGTTTTTATTGAGATGTCAAAAAAATTATAGGGGAATAAGTTTTTTCAATAAAAGCTCTATGGTGTCAATGTGGTATCAGTGGTAAGGTGCCAGATCATTGATGATAACGGTTGAGAGTTATGTCTGTGCTTCCCCCTTTTCCTCTGCTGAAAGTTGACCTTGATTACTATAAAGGGCATAAAGCAAAGCTTAGTAAAGGTGCCTACAAGTCTTTAGGTACGCACGCCAAGGTGCGAGCATTTCAGAAACATAATACGATTCCTCTGCCCGACTTTCTGAATTACTTTTTAATTCATCGCGCAGACAGTGTTGACTATGTTAGCTACGTCGCTCGGCTGAAGGAGTTGGATACAGCAACTACCTGGTTGAAAGGAATGGTGGGCACGAGCGGCACGATTAATTGGCGGCCCGGTAGTAAAGGCCTTCAAGAGTGGGTGGGGGAAGCAGTTACTCTCTCTGTTGCAAGTTCAATGTTTGGGTTGATCGCTGCAGACTGGGACACTCTTCCCATACAAAGAGGGCCAAAAGCTCATCCAACTTTTGACTTTGAGCGCACGATGGTTGGCGTCACAGCTCAAAATGCTTTAATCCAAATTGAGTCAAAAGGTAGCTTTGTTACTGATAACACTATTGAACAGAAAGCTGTAAAGACTCACGCTGATAATATTGAGGCGAAAAAAACTAAGATTGCTAGTAAGGGCACTGCATATAAGCATCCTGCCACGGCTAAATACGGTATGATCGCAGCGGTAGATCGTACTAACCCGGCCAAGTGCTGGATACTTGATCCTCCTCCAGATAAGTTACAAGGTGATCCTGGCGATTTGAAAGTCGCGATTCGTCTGGAGTATGTAGCATCGATAGTTTCATTGCTTGCCCCCTTTGCTAAATTGCCTATCGCTCTTCGGGAACGCGCAGCTTTATGGCGGGAGGGCGCTTCTGACAAGAGGCAATCGCTTGATGGTTTTCCATATACATCAGAGAACTACGTGGACGCTTTTCTGGCCAGAAAAAAGGTTTGGTTACCAGAGCGCGACGTTGTGGGTAGGCTATATCAGGGAGAGGAGGGAAGAATATTTTTCCTCGGGATGCAAGGTGATCTAATTCGCGCTGCTATCAAACAAGACCCTGAGGCGATCACTAGCGCTCGGTTCGAACCTAACATAGAACAGATGGAGGTAGTTGATATGCCAATGCGCGTTGACGGCAAACGTAGTCGTTTGTACAGGTCTGTCATTATGAACCTGTACACCTCGTCGAGTGGTACTGTCATCGGCTTGCCTGACCTAGAATAATTCTTTTCCTAGGCGCTGTATGAAACCTATGAAGATCCGCCAACGCCCCGGCCCTGCCTGAGTTTCCGTAGAGTTCTTGCGCTTTTCAGCGCGGAACTCTTCCATGCCCAAACAGCGATACGAAATTTTCGATGTCGACTGGGAGCTGGTCGCGGACCTCTTGCCTAGTTTTTTCGCGCAACTGAGCGATCATGGTCAAAACTTGGCTATCTCATTGTTCTGCGCGCTCGTATCCTCAAGAGCCTGCGAAGGGTATAAGAGTATTGCATTGGAGCTTTTAAAGCTTCTTAACTTCAAACGCTTCGAGCGTGTTGTACTGTTTTTATGTTTTCTTTCATTAGAGGAAAATTTTCTTTCGTTTCTAGAAATCGCTTGGCTAGTTTTAGTAAGCAGCTTGAGGGGCGATTTTTAGTTGTGAAGAATATTAGCTGCTGGATGTGTGCTCTCTTGATGCTGGCCGTCTTTGCGTGATCTATAACTCCGGCTGCTAGGATGCCATTGTCTATGTTTCCGAAATATATTTGCCCATATGCTTGCTTCAAAAGCTCATCTGCATGGATTGGAATTATATCGTTGGTGTCTGCAGCTTTAATGCTTCTAGCAGGAAATACTGCATAGCTAGAGTTGCTTTTACCTTTGAACTCGTTGGCGGTTTTGGAGTTCGCGTAAAATGCTCCAATCATTGTTAAACAGAAAATAAATAGGTTGTGTGATTTTCCGTGGTTTTCTCTAGCATGTATAGGGCCGCCTCGGCTGCCCCGTGTCGCGATATAGTTCTCCTGTAGTTGTAGGCTTCGCTTAACGGCGATGTAGATATCGGAATTGCTCATGGGTCTTTTAAAGTCTGAGTCTGGAGATATAAGCTTGCCTCCGTGACCAAAGAGTATTTTTAGTACGCCAAGTAAAGTGGAAGCTGCCTCGCGAAGAGTGATGTTGTATATTTCTGATGGGATTTTAATTATTCCAAGTCTATTGAGCTTATTTAATATGTCAATTGCCAAGCTCGCGGCTTCATGTCCTCGAGCATCTGTTGCTGCGAATTCAAGTAGTGCACGATTGGCGGATAAGTTTGCGCTGATCAGAGCCAACAAGCTGTCAGGAGCGCTTGTTAGTTCGTGGGTGTCCTCATCGAGCCAGGTGGACAAAGTGTGCTGGCAGTGCTCCAAGGCTTGAAGCGATAGCTCCCTAGTTATTTCGGGGGGGACACATTTATCCGTGGGCCAGTCATTATTGAAAAGCCATAGCTTCTCGCTTTCCTGCAACTGCGCGTCCATCCATTTTTCAAGGAATATGAGTAAAGAGCCAAATACTGTGTCGGAGCCAAGTGGGCCCGAAGCTAGTTCAAAAGGTGCTTCGGATGGGTCGTTAACCCATGTGAAAATATCCTTATAGTGTTTTTTTGTTTGGGCAGGCATAGAGTTTAAAAGTTTGTTGAAAATTTCTTTGCGCACATTCCCGATGATCAAGTTTTCTTTAAGATCCTTAGGCAACTCAGGCGACCACAGGCGAAGTGACGCTTCCTTGCTGGGTTCAATGTGGCGTTCTCCATGTATGCCTTCAACCCATCTATCTAGAGGCACACTACCTAGAATCGCTGCTGCCCATTTATGGTGTAGGGCGTTGGTTGCATAACTGAAAATTTCGGCAACGGTGAGAACCTCTTGGCGGAAATCGGATTTCACAAGTTTAGCGACCTCCTTCTTCTCACAGCTTAGAATGACCTGCAGCCGGCTCTTAACTACCTCAAGCTCGTTGGTGCTATAGAAGACATAATGTGACATTTTTTCCTCGGCAATAACGCAGCGTGGTTTCTCGTTTCGGTAGGTGTGCCTTGTCATCAGTTGTGTCTTACGAAGACCCAACCCGACCCGCAGCCGTAATGGGCGGCCACGGGGCGGCTGGCTCCTACGGCATAGCTTTACAGCTCGTCATCGTCAATCTCACCGCTGCCACCACAGCGAGTGCAATCCTCGACTTCCTGAGTCCCTTCGCCATAGCACCCATGGCATTGGGCGTATGGATTATCTTCAGCGGTGTCAAAACCGGTTCCGCTGCAGTCTGGACACTCAATCTCGATTGGCCCGCCACGTCCATGGCATACGTGGCAGAGACAAGGCTTAGGTTGGTAGAAGGTTTCTTGATGCATAGTGACTCTCTCTGAAAATGGCAAACCCGAATTGGTTGGCCTTTCCAGATTTTAAAAAAGTGCCTTCGAGTTTTTTCGGGGTAAAGTCACGCAGTGCCTGGTTCGGGGTTTTTTTCTGCATTCTCCTGCAGATTGCTTCCCCTCGCTCTCTGCACCGCTATCAGCTGCAGCACTCGCTATGATGGCGGTTCAGTCTGGCATCGAGCACCGCCTCGTCACGCTTGATCTTCTTCGGCTTGAACGACAACTCCAAGCCCAGACCGATTCGATCGCCGCTGGCGGCCCCTTTGTTTTTGTAACTGCGTAGTTTCTTGTTCGTGTCACGCATGGCTTGGTTGCGTTTCTTGCCCAAACCTCATTCCCTGTCGATGACTCCCTTTGAAGTCAAGGCACGAATTATTGTGGACAATGATCTAGTTTGCGGGCGAAGTAATAGTCGATGCTAGCCTCAATGGCGAGGCGATTGATGACCGCCACGCCATCACGGTACAGTCTGCATGGATTCACTTCAGGATGCGCGCGAAGGCAGACGGTGGGCGAAAGCGGTACAAACAGCCATTTGGAAAAATTGTCCGGCACGACGAACTCTCCCTCGACAGCCTGCAGGCGCTGCCACGTTATGCCGCTCATCGCCCTGACTGCTTCGGAAAGTGTGAGGCGGATCGACGGCGCAACAACCGCACGGCTTGAAATAGTAAGGTCGGGGCGGATACAGCTGATACCTTCGGCCTCCAGTAGCTCCTGCTCATCCTTGGTGTAGTAATGCCGTAGACCGATTACCTCTGGAGCACCGCCGATTGACGGGTTAGCTAGCCGTTCGTTCTTCTTCCACTGCGCTCGGATGTTGCAGAGGCAGTAGAACTCGTTGATCACGGTGAAATGCTGGCGGCTAAAGCGAAAGGCAGGATCATCGAGAATAACGCTGGCCAGAGCCTGGAAGGCGTCCTCGATTTCTTTCATGAACCCGCCTTCCGCCTGTTGATCCCAAACCCGTTGGGCGCAGAAGATCTGATCCGCCGGCTTGGCATCAAAGACCTTCTCAGACGCCTTGCGCAGCACCTGAACCGCCCCTTTCTCGCTCGCGAAGCGAGAAATGCTGGCGCTCGGGAAGGTGTGTTGTTTTATCGTCAACTTATGCGGGTTGCCTTTCTGTGGTGGCTCAAATGTCATGGAATGGGCTCGCACGTGAAGGGGATGTAAAGCCAGAAAACTGTGCCGTCTTGCAAAAGCAACTGAGCCATCCCGTATGTGCCGACGGCTCACAAAGCAAGATCTTCCGCCAAACGAATACCTTGCGGCAAATCGAAGGCAAAGAAGTAGCCGTAGAAGGTGTTGAGGGCTTGCACAAGCCCGAGATATAGACGTGCGCTTGTCCAGTAGTAACGGGTATGACCATGTTGAGCCAGCCCTCTTTGTGGATGCCTTGCCGCAGGTTTGTAAGCAGTTGTGACGCAACAGCGGTGGAATATTCCAGCCGCATTAATTTCGAAAAAATCGCATCTATTTAGAATAGCCGACAGCAATTCTGTGGAACAAATCGTCTAGCAGGTATTCACAGTCTCGGGAATCCCTGCCATCAGTAATGTTCTTGCATGCGATTTAGTAGGTTGTGTAACTGTCGCCTTTATCGCTGCACATCAAAGCTTGAATCGGCCGACCATTTGGTTGAGCGCCACGGCCAAGCGGGAAAGCTCGCGACTCGCAGCGTCAATCTGATTCGCCCCTGCCGAAGATTGCAAAGATAAATCGCGAATGTTAAGCAGGTTACGATCAACTTCCCGCGATACCTGTGCCTGTTCTTCAGCTGCACTGGCAATTACCATATTTCGATCCGATATCAGATTAACGCTCTGGGTGATATCTTCAAGCGCATTCCCTTCGAGCTGCATCCAATGTGGCCTGAGCGCGAACACTGCTGCTCTGCATTGTCCCTTCAGCTCGGACTACTACTCAGGTGCTGGACGTGAGTGGTGCTTACGTGACGATGGCCGCCGCATTGGCGATTGCCACGTCGACAGCGTTGTATAGGTCCACGTCGGTCTGCTGTGTCTTAATCGACACGACTAGGCTGTATCGCACGTCATCGTTGAAGCGCTGTTGTTTCACCAAGGTTTTCCACCACCCCGGGGCCGGATAGATCCCGATCATTCCCAGTACCGCCAAATCGGAGGCCGGCCCTCGCCAAATGTCAGAATGCAAAGACCCCTTATGACGACCACGCGTACCTATCAGCCAACGTGTATCGGAGGGGCTGCTGAGGTAAGGGGGGTCATCGTCATCTTCTTCTCGGGCACGCCTGTTGATCCGCTGACGGAACACTGTCGAGTCCTCTCCAGATCGGCTGACCTCAAAGCGCAGTCCATGGGATTCGTATCGAGTTGGACTGGACGTTTTCAGTAGGCCAGTGGATCGGCTGACCTGGAAGGCTCTCGGGTCTGGTAGCCTACCCCAACTATGAAAGTCGGGCGTCTCGAAATCGGCTTTTTGGGCCCGTTGAACCCAGATCACTTCTTAGTGAGTGGCGTTGCTCTGGGAGCTACCTGGCCAAGTGAGTGCGACGGCTTGGATGTCAACCTGCTCACGTGCTGCCCATTGAAACAGCGTGTATGAGCCACATCCTTCCCTTTGCTGGTTGAGGTGATCTCGAAACCGTTTGCGCAGGTCGGCAGCCTGTCCGATGGGGCAGGCTTTACGATCACTATTATCGCTTTGGGCAACTAGAGCGTAGATCTAGAATCCAGCAGTACCTCGCCAGACTCAAGCGTGCCGTAAGTGGAGGGAATTTCGATGTCAGGGAAGAGCGCGCCGACGTTAGATAAGGCGAAGGTTCTCGAAAATGCCGTGACTTCGATCCAGTTGGGTATCGAGGACTATCAGCTCACCCAGGGAGAGAGTGGAAATCCGCTTCGTGCTGTATCCGCCGCTCGCAATCTGTTCGCGGGAGTACTTCTATTATTCAAATACAAGATCTCAACGCTAGCCGACACCCCTGAGCATGCGGCGAGCCTTATCTACAAGGCCAGGAAGTTCAAGCCGTGCCGAAACGATGGCGGCAAAATTGAATGGCGTCCCGAGCTTGAAAGAAACAAGACAATCGACGTAGCAGACATTCAGCTTCACTTTGAAGGTTTGGGCATTCGAGCCGACTGGAAAGCTGTAAACGCCCTGCAAACGTGCCGGAATGATCTGGAACATCTTCATCCAAAACATCCGTTGGAAGACATCAACAAATTTCTGCTGGATCTCTTCCCTCTTCTAGGTGATTTCATTACTCACGAGCTTTCCGAGAATCCGGCGGCCATGCTGGGTAGTACGTGGGAAGTGATGCTCAAAAATCATGAGTTTTTCGCTCGCAACCTCGAGGAGATACAGCAACAGTGGGCAGCGCTGGGAGTCATGGAGCACACTCGGGAGCTCTTCAAGACTTGTGTATGCCGCGCTTGCGGCTCTCCATTGCTAGAGCCGAACCGTGAGGATCTTCAGTCGGGGATACCGTTTGACTACTTCGAGTTTCGTTACACCTGCCTGGCGTGCGGTCAGACCGATTCCTTTATTGACGCGATGTCTGAAGAGCTGCGCTTGGCGAAGGAGGATCCCTTCGGTGGGGAGGACGTCATCATAGACTGTGGCGGTTGTGGCGCAGCTATGTTTGATTTGACCGAAGGTTACTGTCACCTTTGTGGCTACAGTTATCAACCGCCTAGGTGCGGAGGCTGTAATCGGACACTTGAACGTTATGAGGCAGAGAGTGGCTCGCTTTGTGATCGGTGCTCAGAATATGCCCATTACAATGATGAATATGAGCCGAATATAAGCTAAGGATGGAAGACGGCCCTCGAATCGAACCTCGCTTCCTGCGCCGCCTTCTACCGCTGACCATCGAGCAGGATCAATTCCTATGCGCCCATCATATGGAGTAACTCCGGCCGAGATTTTTTTGACGTCAGAAACTTCTGAATAACCTCTGAGTTGCTCTTGTTTAGGCCCTGGCCATGTTCAACGGCGTCGGCCGCTTTGGATACAATGATTGCTCCAGACGCCGGAAAATTCATCAGATCAAGAATGATTCTGTAAATACGCTTGCTGTTCTTGCCGACTTCGATGCTGACGCCGTCATCTTGATTCTGGATAACTTTTGCCTCATTGCCGGACAAGTACTTGAACTCAACCACCAAGGTTTTGGAGTTCATGTGATAGCCCCTCCATGCCGTAGGAAGGTCGGCAGGGGAAAACATAAATTGCAACTTGATGCCTCGTTGCTCCTTCGATTCGACTTCGTTCAAATCATGCTGGGAGACCGAAATCCATTCTTCGCGTGATGTATTCATCAGGCTCTCTCCAAAAGGTGCCCTATCAGGGCCACGGTTAACGTGTAGTGCTCGACTGAGGCTGCTGTTACCCCTAATGGATCCAAACTATCCAAGACGATCACTCCCCACAGCTTGCCGTTGCACTCCACCGGCATTGCGGCCATCGCGCGCGAGGGAATCCTTCCCTCAGCCAGGTAACGCTCCAAGAAGCGTACTGACGACTTAGTCACCGTAGCATAGTTTTCTCGAGCCTTGGTCTTGGTGTTGGAAGTGATTTCGGGGAGGTCTGGTAGGATTACGACGCCCCGTTGTGACCACGCTAGCCCTGCAACTCCCTGAGATTTGGCGCTATTTTCGCTGTCGATGTAAAAAATGGTTTTAGTATTTAGCGTCAGGTGACCGGATCGCATATAGGGTACGAGGTAGTCACCGCAGAATCGGCGCGTTTTGAACGGGAACCATGTCGACACCTCGGATTCAAGCCAGTGCCGCCGAAAAAATAGGTTTTTTTTGAATTTGAACAGTGTCACTCGGTTGTGATCTTTAGGGACGTTTAAGTTCTTAAAAACTCTGTCTTGATACTCATCCAGAATAAACTGCAGCTTTTCGACAACCCACGGATCTGCCAACTGCCACCGACCAGCGCCGGCCCGGAAGCGGAATGGTGCGGTTGGCGGAAGGGGCGTTGCGGCCAGTGAGTCAGAGGCACCCCGCTGGCGACCGATTGAATCGCTGCCACTTCCAGCGCCTCACATTCGGAAAGCGGTGGCAGCAGCCCCGGCAGACGACTGGCCAGTAATGTCTTGCCCGTCCCCGGTGGCCCGCTGAACAACAAATTGTGCGCGCCTGCTGCGGCAATCAGCAGTGCGCGTTTGGCGGCTGTCTGCCCCTGCACCTCGTTAAGGTCGGGATAGGGTTTGGCAGCGTGCATCAAACCATCGGAAACATAAGGCTCGACCGGTGTGTGCCCATTGAAATGCGCCACCGCTTCCAGCAAGTGATCGACTGCGAACACTTTCAGCCCCGAAGCCAGGCACGCCTCTTCCGCATTCGCTCGAGGCACCACCAACGCCCGCCCGGCCTTGCGCGCCGCCAAGGCTGCCGGCAGCACGCCACGCACCGGCCGCACGGCACCCGACAGCGCCAACTCACCCAGACATTCCACCTCGTCCAGCGTCAGACACGGCACCTGCACACTGGCCGACAGAATCCCCAAAGCAATCGCCAGATCGAAGCGCCCGCCATCCTTGGGCAGATCCGCCGGCGCCAGATTCAAGGTGATCCGCCGCGCCGGAAATTGCAGTCCGGAGTTGATGATCGCGCTGCGTACGCGATCCTTGCTCTCCTTCACCGCCGCCTCGGGCAGGCCGACCATGGTCAGCGAGGGAAGACCGTTGGCCAGATGAACTTCGACGGTAACAGCGGGGGCTTCCACGCCAACCTGGGCGCGACTGTGGACAATGGAGAGGGACATGGTCGTTCCTTGAGTTGAATCGGGGAGCCGCTTCCTGCGGGTTTTTGAAGGGTAGTTGAGCCGGGTTTCAGTGCTGAAATAGAGGTTTACAAGACGTATCAAGACCCGATGGGCTGTCATTGCTTGCCTGAATTGGACCGTTGACTCTCGACCGGCATTGACGGATCATCCCGTTCGAGGACTGCAACTGCGCATTCGTCGGGACTGGGCACCAGCAAAAGCTCCCCCGCATTTTTGGCAGCAGAGAAAGCTGGTTTCTCTGAAGTAGTGACGACTGGCTAGCCTGTCGGATTCTGAACCCAAGGCCGTGAAGCCAGGAGCTAAAGAATCGCTGCGACTACTCCTCAAAAAATACTTAAAAGGCGTCCATCGGACGCCTTTTTTTATTTCTGATTTGGTGGTGCTCGTGGTATCTGCCCCACTAACGTGCCATGTGCACGTTTTTGCGGGTACCAAGTCACCACGAAGTAACCAAATCCTGTGGCGCGCTCGTGTCGCGGTTCAAGAATCAGTGTTCCCATAGATGTCCTCAGTACCGCGACCCTGTTTCCACATCGCTGTTCTTTGAACTCACAATAGATTTGTGCCCCCGGGACGATCATTTTCGCAACAATCGCTGCTACCCCATCGGCAGTCTGGCAACCATGCTTGAGCAAATCGGCACTATGGGCTTCCCAAATGTGCACTACGCCAAAACCACTATTCGCTCGACGGTGAATACCTACCCGCAGATAAATCTTCCCGCCTGGCAAGCCGAATTTTGGCATATCGGGGATCGTGCCAAAGATGTAACCACCATCTGGATGCTGAACCAGCGTGTTTTCTTTGAGCTTGAGCAAATGAGACAAGAGGGATCCAGAACCAGAGTGTCTGGCGATCAATGTGTATCGCCTGGAACTCGACGAATAGGATCGACCAGCGCAGGCGAAAGCCACCAGCCTAATCACAGCCAAGAACTCACGGAATCAGGCGCAGACGCTGATTCTCGTAGGGTTATGCCCTATTAGTTGTAGGACGCCGGCCAAACGGTTTTGATGGTCTTGTTTTCCTGAATCGGATGCTCCAGTTTGGTCACTCAACGCAGCCTCTGGAGGCGAAAAATGAACCGCAATGGTATGCGCCCGATTCATCCGGGCGAGGTTCTGAATAAGGAGTTCATGGAGCCGTTGGGCATGACTGTCATGGATCTGGCCATGCCCACGAACTGGCCCGAAAGTGAGATCGAAAAGCTTGTGAAATGCCAGCTCAGGATCTGCGCCGATCTGGCAATCAGCCTTGCCACTCATCTCAACACTAAGCCTGAGTTCTGGATGAATCTCCAATCGACTTACGATTTGCGCAGGGCCCAGCTCCGGCATGCGAGTTTATAGCGATTGCAGCATCCGCGAAGCTCTTTTCCACCATGGCCCTGTCTTTGGGCGCTTGGTCTGCTCCCGTTCCACCATCATCTGCGGTACATCCTGCAACCGTATCCACGGCTGATTATTCCAATGCAACAAACTCAACGTCATGTCCGGCCAACTGAGCAAGCTGAGGTGTGGGCGTTCGCCTGTGCAGGGATGTTGGGCGTCGCGCAGGGTGGGGATGACCTGGTGGGTGAGCCATTCGCGCAGGGCTCGGTATTCGGGGCAGTAGTGGTAGACGAGGAGGGCGTAGATGCCGGATTCGCTGATCAGCAGGGTGTTTTCGATCTGGTTGTGGATCAGGGTTTTGCGGGTTTGGTATTGGTCGGGGTCGAGTTTCCGCAGCATGCGTTCGTTGAGGTAGATGTGCAGCAGGCGACTCAGGTCTCGGACGCAGAACCAGGGTTAGTTCTGGATGAGGAGGGCGTGGAGGGGGAGTTTGTGGCGGGTGAAGATGCAAGGTGTCAGGTAGTTTTCGTCCATGGTTCAGTTCTCGAATTCAAGTGAAGAAAACTGCTTCTGTTCGTCGCCAAACGAAAAGGGTGGCAGCTATGCGCGGGTTGGCGAACCGGTGAATTCGAAACCGGCAGACCCTGAGGTCTCCCACGCAAAGCCGCCATTACTCGTTGAGAGAAAAAACCTCTCTGTGAATTTAGTTGCATTGCGTCGAATTCGATCCAGGTCGCCAAACCCGCTGCTGAACATTCAGCATCAGATGAGCTTAGAAACCTGGGCTTTTTTGGCGCAATCGGACGGCGGTCATTTAAGGTTGTAGGACGTTGCCGGGATGGTCGAAGGGCTATCGATCAAAAGATCGCAGCCTTCGGCAGCTCCTACAGGGGACGCGAATTATTCAGCGGGCGGTGTCAGCTTCGCTTCCATCTCGGCAACCTTGGCTTCGAGGCTTTCGAGGCGGGCGCGAGTACGCGCCAACACCACCATCTGACTATCAAACTCTTCCCGGCTGACCAGATCGAGTTTGCTGAAGGCACTTTGCAGCAGCATTTTGAACTGGCTTTCGATTTCGGCTTTCGGCAGCGGGGTGTCGCCGTTGAAGAGGCGGGAGGCGGTGCCGCTCAGGGCGTCGAGGAAGTCTTTGGGCGCGAGCATGGGAAATGTCCTGGAAACAATGGCCGGCAGTGTATCACGCAGTGTCTATAGTCAATCCCGTTGCACGGATGCACGCTTTTCGCGCAGGGGGACGGACGGTGGCGCACCGTTGTTGTGCGTATCGGCAAAAGCTTTTCTGCCCGAGCGCGTGCAACAGGGGCCAAGAGATTGAAATGCAGGGTTTTTGCCGAGCTGGCAAGGTTTCTGCTTAGTCACCCTCGACCCATGCACTGATGCAGTCGCTGTGACGAATGCAGTGCGGCAGACGAAGCGGGGAGTTTCGTCTGATGCGGTTAGCTGGCGTCAACGATGCGTTACAAAGCCAGGCACTGCGCTTAGACTTGAGACGGGTTTGTTTTCCTGGGGCAAGTCCACCAATTCGGGAGAGAGTTTCATGAAGCTAGTCACTGCCATCATCAAGCCGTTCAAGTTGGACGACGTGCGCGAGTCGCTGTCCGAAATCGGCGTGCAGGGCATTACCGTCACTGAAGTCAAAGGCTTCGGCCGGCAGAAGGGTCACACCGAGCTGTATCGCGGCGCGGAATATGTGGTCGATTTTCTGCCCAAGGTGAAAATCGACGTGGCCATCGACGACAAGGATCTGGATCGGGTTATCGAGGCGATAACCAAAGCGGCCAACACCGGCAAGATCGGTGACGGCAAGATCTTCGTGGTCAATCTGGAACAGGCGATCCGCATCCGTACCGGCGAAACCGATACCGACGCGATCTAAGCGCCGCCACAAACCCAACGCCCCAGGAGAAAACAATATGACTCTGCGTAAATTCGCAGGGCTAGGCGCCCTGTTGTCCATCGTAATGCCCGGCATCGCCATGGCGGCAGACGAAGTGGCAGCGCCAGTCCTCAATTCCGGCGACACCGCCTGGATGCTCACCTCGACAGCGCTCGTGCTGTTCATGACCATTCCCGGCCTGGCGCTGTTCTACGGCGGTATGGTTCGCTCGAAAAACATTCTTTCCGTGCTGATGCAGTGCTTCGCCATTACCGGTCTGATCAGCATCCTGTGGGTCATTTATGGCTACAGCATTGCCTTCGACACCACCGGCATGGAGCAGGGCGTCGTCAACTTCAATTCGTTCTTCGGCGGCATGGGCAAGGCGTTCCTCGCCGGTGTCACGCCTTCGAGCATCACCGGCCCGGCGGCGCTGTTCCCTGAGGCGGTGTTCATCACCTTCCAGATGACCTTCGCGATCATCACCCCGGCGCTGATCGTCGGTGCGTTCGCCGAGCGCATGAAGTTCTCCGCGATGCTGATCTTCATGGGCATCTGGTTCACGCTGGTTTATGCACCGATCGCGCACATGGTCTGGTCCGGTAACGGCGGCCTGATGTGGGACTGGGGCGTGCTCGACTTCGCTGGCGGCACCGTGGTGCACATCAACGCCGGTATCGCCGGTCTGGTCGCGTGCCTGGTGCTGGGCAAGCGCAAAGGCTTCCCGACCACACCAATGGCTCCGCACAACCTCGGCTACACCCTGATGGGCGCGGCGATGCTGTGGGTCGGCTGGTTCGGCTTCAACGCCGGTTCCGCTGCGGCTGCCAACGGCACTGCCGGTATGGCCATGCTGGTTACCCAGATCGCCACTGCCGCTGCGGCACTGGGCTGGATGTTTGCCGAGTGGGTCACCCACGGCAAGCCAAGCGCGCTGGGCATTGCTTCGGGTGTGGTCGCCGGTCTGGTCGCGATCACTCCGGCCGCTGGCACCGTGGGCCCGATGGGTGCACTGGTGATCGGTCTGGCCGCAGGCGTGGTGTGCTTCTTCTGCGCCACCACCCTGAAACGCAAACTCGGCTATGACGATTCCCTGGACGCCTTCGGCGTGCACGGTATCGGCGGTATCCTCGGCGCGATCCTCACCGGTGTGTTTGCCGCACCGGCACTGGGCGGCTTCGGCACCGTGACTGACATCGGCGCGCAGGTCTGGATCCAGATCAAAGGCGTCGGCTTCACGGTGATCTACACCGCGATCGTCACCTTCATCATCCTCAAGGTGCTGGACGCCGTCATGGGTCTGCGCGTAACAGAGGAAGAAGAGTCGGTCGGCCTCGATCTGGCACAACACAACGAACGCGGCTACAACCTGTAAGTACGCGCGATAAAAAAATTGCCCGGTTCGCCGGGCATTTTTTTGTCCGGGATTTGTCATTCAGGGAGTGGCTGAAAGGATTTTTCTTACGGCTTTGGTCGTCTTTACGACGAGGCTTTTTCTGCGGGCAATCGCTTACATCGCTGCAGGAATATTAGGGCCTTTGTTTTTTTTCAGAGCACGCTAGAATGCGCCCCGAACGAGCGGAGAACTGTATGTGGCAACAGACTCTGATAACCCTGCGGGCAAGGCCCCGGGGCTTTCATCTGGTGACGGACGAGTTGCTCGCAGGCTTGCCTGAACTCAAGACCTGTCGGGTCGGTCTGTTGCATTTGTGGCTGCAGCACACGTCGGCGTCGTTGACCATCAACGAGAACGCCGATCCGGCAGTTCGTCGCGACTTCGAACGATTTTTCAATCGTCTGATCCCACAAGGAACAGACGGCTACGAGCACAACGACGAAGGCCTGGACGACCTCCCGGCGCACTTCAAGGCCAGCGTGCTCGGTTGCCAGATCAGTCTGCCGGTTGCGGCAGGGCGGCTGGCACTGGGTACCTGGCAAGGGATTTATCTGGGCGAGCACCGTGATCATGGCGGTGCACGTAAAGTCCTCGCCACCTTGCACGGTGAACAGGCATGAGCCGCTGCCGGGCAGCGGCAGAAGATTTTTCAACGGCGGCTTCGACAGTCGCCAAAGCTGGTCTATAACTAATCTGCTTTTGGCAAGTCATGAGGTAGAACATGAGCGACGATGATCTGGAAAACGACGACCTCGAAGTAGGCGACGAAGACGAGGCCGAGGAAGGCCTGGAAGCGGCAGCGGAAGACGTTGCCGAAGACGATGGCGGTGACGACACGCCGGCCCCGGCTGCCAAAGGCAAAGCCAAGGCTGCGGTATCGGTCGACGAGTTGCCGAGCATCGAAGCCAAGAACAAGGAGCGTGACGCCCTGGCCAAGGCCATGGAAGAATTCCTTGCGCGCGGCGGCAAGGTGCAGGAAGTTGAGGCCAACGTGGTCGCCGATCCGCCCAAGAAGCCGGATAACAAGTACGGCAGCCGCCCTATCTGAGGCGCGTCGCTCGCTTGCTGAAAAAGCCCGCCGTCGCTGCGGGCTTTTTTATGCCTGGAATAAATGCGTTGAAAACAAATGCAGTCCCCTGTGGGAGCGAGCCTGCTCGCGAAGAGGGCATGTCAGCCGACACACATGTTGGATGACACACCGCATTCGCGAGCAGGCTCGCTCCCACAGGGCTGTAGATCAGTTCGAGGAAGCATTCCAGCGGGAGAGGACGGCTGGCAGTTCAGTGAGGCTGCGAATTTCCGCATCCGGCAAGCGCTCCGCTTCCCAGACCTTGCCCGTCGGGTTGAACCACACCGCGCGCAAGCCTGCCTGCTGAGCGCCGGCAATGTCATCGCCAGGATGATCGCCGACATGCAACGCCGCTGCGGGGCTTACACCGCCGCGCTGCAACGCTTCATGAAACAGCCGCGCATCCGGTTTGGCGATGCCGATGTCTTCGGCGCACAAGGCGAACTTGAAGTAATCCGCCAGCCCCAGCCGACGCACGTCGGCATTGCCATTGGTGACCACGCCGAGGGCATAGTGATTGGCGAGCAGCTCCAGCAGCGGCTCGACTTCCGGGAACACTTCGATCTGATGCCGCGCATGCAGGAACACTTCAAAAGCCTTGTCAGCCAGCTCCGACGCTTCGCCGTGGGCATACCCGGCTTCTTCCAGCGCATGGAGCAGCACACGTCGGCGCAGCGCGCTGATGCGGTGTTTGAGGCCCGGTTCGCCCGCCAGCACTCGCTCGCGAATCGACCACAAATGCTCCACCGGCACCGCGCCCAGGTTCGACGCATGCTCGCTCAGCCATTCGCGCAACACGGTTTCAGCGCTGGCGATCACCGGCGCGGTATCCCACAAAGTGTCGTCGAGGTCGAAGGTGATCAACTGAATGCTCATGAATCATCGCCTTTCATGCGTTTGGCCCGGGGATGGGCGCTGTCGTAGACCGCCGCCAGATGCTGGAAGTCGAGGTGGGTATAGATCTGCGTGGTTTTGATATCGGAGTGGCCGAGCAATTCCTGCACCGCGCGCAGATCCTGTGAAGACTCGAGCAAATGGCTGGCGAACGAGTGCCGGAGCATGTGCGGATGCAGGTTCTGCCCCAGTTCGCGCTCGCCAGCCAGTTTGACCCGCACCTGAATCGCGCGCGGGCCGAGACGCCGACCTTGCTGGCTGACAAAAACCGCATCGTCCGCCGGGTTGGTCATGGCTCTAAGCGGCAACCAGTGTTCCAAGGCTTCGCGGGCCTTGGTGCCAACCGGCAACAGTCGGGTCTTGCTGCCCTTGCCGAGCACCTGAACCATGCCGTCGGCGAGGTCGAGTTGATCGAGATTGAGCCCGGTCAGCTCGGACAGGCGCAGGCCAGAAGAATAGAACAGCTCAAGAATCGCCTGATCACGCCGGGCGAGAAAATCGTCCTCGACCGCACCTTCCAGCAGCTGCAATGCGCGGTCGGTATCAAGGGTTTTCGGCAGGCGCCGTTCGCCTTTCGGCGGGGCCAGGCCGGTGGCCGGGTCGTGGTCGCACAGGCCTTCGCGATTCAAGTAGTGATAGAGCCCGCGCACCGCCGAGAGCAGGCGGGCGAGGCTGCGCGAGGACTGGCCTTGCGCATGCAACCGGGCGATCAGGCTGCGCAGGCGCTGGATGTCCAGCGCGGCCCAGCTGCCGATGTTCTGCTTGATGCACCAGCCGAGGACTTTATCGAGGTCGCGGCGATAAGCCGACAGGGTGTGCGGCGACACCTGTCGCTCACTGCGCAGATGTTCGCAGTAAGCGTCCAGTTGTCGTTCCATGGTCAGCGTACCGAGCGCAGCGAGCTGTTGACCCGTGGCAGCACACGGCCCATGACCTCGGCGATGTAACTGAGGAACAGGGTGCCGACCGAGCTCTTGTAGTGCTGCGGGTCGCGGCTGGCGATGGCCAGAATGCCGTGAATGCCCTGATGGCTGACGGCAACCACGGCGGTCGAGCCGATCTGCTGGCGCTGTTCTTCGCCAAAGAGGAAGTCCAGCTCATGTTCACGCAGGCTGCCGCTGACGCTTTTGCCTTCGGTGAGCAGGCCGCCGATCGCGGTTTGCGCATCGGCGTGGGTAACCCAGCGGCCGACCGGGGCCGGGTTGTCGCCGAGCAGGATCAGGCTGACGAAGGGCACCTGGAAATCCTGACGCAGGCTGTCTTCAACGCTGATGACCACGTCTTCCAGGGTCGATGCATCCATCAACGCGAGAATCAGGCGGCGGGTCTTTTCGAACAGGCGATCGTTGTCGCGGGCCACGTCCATCAGATGCGAAAGGCGATGGCGCATCTCGATATTGCGGTCGCGCAGGATGGTCATCTGCCGCTCGACCAGCGACACGGTGTCGCCACGTCGGTGCGGAATGCGCAGCGACGGCAGCAGCTCTTCGTGCTCGACGAAGAAGTCCGGATGAGCCTCCAGGTAGGCGGCAACCGCGGCTGCCTCGAGGCTCTCGGACGCTGATTCGTCGGCTGGTCGGGCGGGTACCTGTGGCTTGTCGGTCATGATTTCTGCTCGCTCAAAGACGCACTTGTCCTTCGTATACACGCACTGCCGGACCGGTCATCAATACCGGTTCGCCCGGGCCGGCCCACTCGATGGACAGGCGTCCGCCGGGCAGGTCGATCAACAGCGGCGAATCCATCCACCCCTGACTGATGGCCGCCACCGCCGCGGCACAGGCGCCGGTGCCGCAGGCCTGGGTTTCCCCGGCGCCGCGTTCCCACACACGCAGTTGCGCGCGATGGCGATCGATGACCTGAAGGAAGCCGACATTGACCCGCGCCGGAAAGCGCGGGTGGTGTTCGATCTTCGGCCCCAGTTCATGCACCGGTGCGCTGTTGATGTCGTCCACGCGAATGACCGCATGGGGATTGCCCATCGACACGGCGGCCAGTTCGACCGTGGTGCCATCGACGTCCAGCGAATAGCTGCTGGCCTGGGCTGGCGCCTGGAATGGAATGTCCGCCGGCACCAGGCGCGGCGCGCCCATGTTCACGCCGATCTGGCCGTCGTTACGCACGTCCAGTTCGATAATGCCGCCCTTGGTCTCGACGCGGATCTGCCGCTTGGCAGTCAGACGCTTGTCGAGCACGAAGCGGGCGAAGCAGCGCGCACCGTTGCCGCACTGCTCCACTTCCGAACCGTCGGAATTGAAGATCCGGTAGCGGAAATCCACATCCGGGTTACTCGGTGCTTCGACGATCAGCAACTGGTCGAAACCGATCCCGGTGTGGCGATCGCCCCATTGCTTGGCGTGTTTGGGCTGAATGTGCGCGTGCTGGCTGACCAGGTCGAGGACCATGAAGTCGTTGCCCAGGCCGTGCATTTTGGTAAAACGCAGCAGCATGGGTTACTCCGGCAGCAGGCTTTCGCCGGCAAACAGCTCGGCCACGGTTTCGCGGCGACGCACTTCAAAAACCTGATCACCATCCACCAACACCTCAGCGGCACGGCCACGGGTGTTGTAGTTGGAGCTCATGACGAAACCGTAGGCACCGGCCGAATGCACTGCCAGCAAGTCGCCCTCTTCGAGCGCCAGCTCGCGATCCTTGGCGAGGAAGTCGCCGGTTTCGCAGATCGGGCCGACGATGTCGTACTTGCGTGCAGCACTGTCGCGCGGTTTCACTGCCGTGACGTCCATCCACGCCTGATACAGCGCCGGACGAATCAGGTCGTTCATCGCCGCGTCGACGATGGCGAAATCCTTGTGCTCGGTGTGCTTGAGGTATTCGACCTGCGTCAGCAACACGCCGCCATTGGCAACGATGAAGCGACCCGGTTCGAACACCAGCGCCAGATCACGCCCGTCGAGACGCTCGCGCACGGCTTTGATGTAATCAGCAGCCAACGGCGGCTCTTCATCGCGATAACGCACGCCCAGGCCGCCACCGAGATCGATGTGGCGCAGGTGAATCCCGCAATCGCCCAGACGGTCGACCAGATCCAGCAGGCGATCCAGGGCGTCAATAAATGGTGGCAGCGTGGTCAGTTGCGAACCGATGTGGCAGTCGACACCGATCACTTCCAGGTTCGGCAAATGCGCGGCGCGTACGTACACGTCTTCGGCGTCGGCAATGGCGATGCCGAACTTGTTCTCTTTCAGACCGGTGGAAATGTACGGATGGGTGCCGGCATCGACGTCCGGGTTCACGCGTAGCGAAACGGGGGCGCGAACACCCAGCTCGGCGGCGACCACTTGCAGGCGCTCAAGCTCATCGGTGGACTCGACGTTGAAGCAGTGCACGCCGACTTCGAGCGCGCGGCGCATGTCGTCACGGGTCTTGCCGACGCCGGAGAAAACGATCTTGTCGGCGCTGCCACCTGCGGCCAGTACACGTTCCAGCTCGCCACGGGAAACGATGTCGAAACCGGCGCCGAGACGGGCCAGGACATTCAGTACACCGAGGTTGGAGTTGGCTTTGACCGCGAAGCAGACCAGATGCGGCATACCGGCCAGCGCATCGGCGTAGGCCAGATACTGCGCTTCGATGTGCGCGCGCGAGTAGACATAGGTGGGCGTGCCGAAGCGGTCGGCGATGGCGGACAGCGCCACACCTTCCGCGAACAGCTCCCCGCCACGGTAGTTAAAAGCGTCCATGGCGATCCCTTAGTAAACGTCGTGCTTGTGAGCCTTGGATGGCTGCTTCTGCGAAGACTGGGCTTGTTCGGCCGGGTCCTGGTCGTCATCGGGCAGGTACAGCGGGCCTTTTTGACCACAGGCCGAAACCAGGCAGGCAACCGCGACGAGCGCAGCAAGGGAAGAGATCAGGCGCTTCATGGCGAAATCCTTGAAAATGCGTTAATTGCGCCGGAGTATACCGGCCACCCGGCAGCTTGCCTATGCGAGGGGGTTCCCGTCCGGCGGGGCTTGCTGGATACCGGATGGATACCTGCAATACCTGTGGGAGCGAGCTTGCTCGCGAAGAGGTCGTCACATTCGATATGTTTGTTGCCTGACACACCGCTTTCGCGAGCAAGCTCGCTCCCACAGAGGGCGATGTTGGATGGAAACTGGTGCTTGGTCGTTAATCTTTGCAATCGGCCGGCAGCGTCCGTATCTTTCGGCGCTTGAGCCTGATCAGACATTTTTGAGGTTGCCGCAATGAGTTTGTCCGAAGCCCGTTTCCACGATCTGGTCGATGAAACCCAGGAAAAACTGGAAGACATATTTGACGAAAGCGATCTGGACATCGATCTGGAAAGCTCGGCAGGTGTCTTGACCGTCAAGTTCGAAAACGGCTCGCAGCTGATCTTCAGCCGCCAGGAGCCATTGCGTCAGCTGTGGCTGGCGGCCGTGTCCGGTGGTTTCCACTTCGACTATGACGAAGAAAGCGAGCGCTGGATGTGCGACAAGAGCGAAGAGCAATTGGGCGAAATGCTTCAGCGTCTCGTCAAGCAGCAGGCTGGCGCCGAATTCGATTTCGAAGGTCTGTGATTCGTGACTGATGCCGCGCCTGTTCGCCCGCCGAAACCGCTCTACAGCAACGTCAGCCCGGCGGTGCCTTCGCCGTGCACGGGCGTATGCCGATTGGACGAACAGAAAGTCTGTCTCGGCTGCGCGCGTCACGTCGAAGACATTCGCGAATGGCGCTCGGCCGATGATCAGCGGCGCCGGGTGATATGCCAGCAGGCTGCCGCACGAAAATCCCAAGCCTGTTGATATCGTGGCGAGGGGATTTATCCCCGTTGGGGCGCGTAGCGGCCCCAAAATCTATACGGCTGCTGCGCAGCCGAACGGGGATAAATCCCCTCGCCACAAGGGTTTACCCAGGCAAAAAAGGGCGTGACTTGTATATTTTTTGAGCTGTGATAGTGTCCGCGAACGCCTCAAACCACCGAGGCACGGTGAAAACCCCGTCTTTTTTGGCGGGGTTTTGCTTTTTTTGTGCAGAAGAAAGGAGTCTGCCTGGATCATGACCGCACCTTCCATCACCCTTACCCGTCTGGACGTGCAACGTCTGCAGCGCCTGATCGACAACCTGATCGATAAAGACCAGGCAGCGCCGGGCGTGATTGCGCTGCAAACCGAGCTGGACCGCGCCGATACCGTGGTCGGCCACGATGAAGTGCCCGCCGATGTCGTGACCATGAATTCCCGCGTGCATTGCCGCGAAGAAGGCAGTGGCAAGGATTACCACCTGACGCTGGTCTATCCCAAGGACGCCAACGCCGATGAAGGCAAGATTTCCATTCTGGCGCCGGTCGGCAGTGCGCTGCTGGGCCTGAAGGTCGGTCAGCACATCGATTGGCCGGCGCCGGGCGGCAAGTCGCTGAAACTGACCTTGCTGGAAGTGGAATCGCAACCGGTCAATGGCGGCGCCTTCCCCGAATAACTCCCCGCTTCAAACCTGTTCGAGCGCTTCATTCAACGAGCGCTCCAGGTCCGCCTTGTAGCGCAGATACAGATTGCTTGAACTGTGCCCGTCACCGAGCAGCCCCGAGAGATCGAGGTCGGTGATGTAGCAGCGATAGCGTTCGGTCTCGCGGCGCTGCTCGACGATCTCCCGGGCGACCACGCTGAACAACTGGTCGCCATGCTCCAGCTCGCTGAATTCGCGCTGATTGCAATACAGGGTGACCTGCACTTCGCCGGGCGCGGCTTTACCGATGATCGCCTGTACGTCATAGAACGGTTTGTTCACCGGGGTCTGCGGTGCCGGCCGGGTTTCGACCCTGCGCGAGCGCCCCGGGCCTGACGGCAACAGCTGGTAATACAAAGTCTCGGGGCTGCCTGCAGGGCCACCGTCCATCGGCAATTGCGCTTCACGGCGGTACTGGATCGATTGCAGAAAACGCTGCAGCGGCACCAGCAGACTCTGCTCGTCGTGGTACGGCAGTTGCTGCTGCCACAGCGCATTGAATTCATCCAGCACGTACAGCTCCGCCTGCTGTTCGCTGATGCGATAGAACACCTGAATGCATTCCGGCTGACCCATCGGCAGGATCAGCGCCAGGTCGTGATCTTCCAGTGCCATCGGGTCCAGGTGCAGCGGGCTGTAGCGCGGTTGTTCTTCGCCCAGATAGTCGAGCAGTGCCGGCAGAGTGGCGAGGGCGACATGGTTGACCTGACCTGGCACCAGCTCCAGCACGTGATAGTGCTGCTGCACCTGAATCAGGTAGCGGTGATTCAACTCGCTGAGCAACAGGGTCTGCGCGGTGTCGACGATTTCCTCGACGCGGCGGGCAATGAATTGCGCGCGGTTGTGGCAGAAACAGCGCACCTTCAGCGACGGCTGCACCGGGCCGCGCGGCAGGTTGTTGAGGTAATCGCGCAGGCAGTCGAGCAGCGCATGCGGGCCGTCGAAACGATTGACCAGCACTTCGTTCCAGCTGTTGAGCGTGACCTGATCGAGGGTCAGCACCAGGTTCTCGCGCACACCGGCATAGCTCAGCGAGTCGGTGCGTTCGGTGGTCATCAGAATGTTCAGATCACGGTGATGCTTGAGCGGGTCGACGCCGACGTTGATCAGCAGCAGCACTTCGCTGGGCACAGCGGCACGCAGCAAGGGCTCTTCGGCGACGGTGGACAAGGGCAGGGCGATGCACTGCTGCAAGCTGCCGAGCAGGTTGAACAGCTCGAACTCGCTCAAGTCGCTGGTGCCCGGATGCAGGGCCAGGCGGGTGCTGCTGTCGATCACGCCGTTGCGGTGGCACCAGGTCAGCAGTTCAAGCAGCTCGCGACTGCGCTTGATCGGTGCGAAATGTTCCCACTCCAGCGCCGTCAGGCTGCCGTTGTACAGGCCCCACTGGGTCTGCCCCGGCTCCTTTTTGTTCGGCGACTGCACCAGGGTCAGGGTGTCTTCGGCCAGATCCGGGGCAATGCCCGGATTGATGAACTCGACCTTGTCGGCCTTGCGCTCGAACGCTGCGTACAGGCGCCGGCCGAGGACATTGAGGTCGCGCTTGTTGATCAGGCTGACAGTCTGTTCGCTGCGGGCGAACTGGGTCAGGAAGCGATAGCTGTAATTGAGTTCGTTGACCAGCGCGCGGCGCTCGGCGCTGACCTGGCGGACTTTCCACTGACTGCGACTGTCGAGCAGCGCCAGTTGCCGTTGATCCCAGTGCCACTCGCCGGCCAGGCGTTCGAGCAGTGCGCGTTGCCAGCCCTGGCTGCGGCTGTTGCCGGTGAGCTTGCGGTTGACCTTCAGATACAGCGCGCGGCGCACCAGCTCAAGACGTTCCGGTTCGTTGCGGGCGATCAGGTATTCCTCGATACGCCGGTACACCACCATGTACGGGTCAAGCTCATCGAGATCGAGCTGATTGGCGAACACGGCTTTCTTGAAGCGTAGACTCAGGCACTGCACGTGCGGGTGTTCACTGGCGTACACCTCGGTCAACAGCAGTTTGAGCACCGATTTGTAGGGCGACTCGATGCCTTTGAACAACTGCCACAACCCGGCACCGATGAATTCGCCAGGCGGAATGGTCGCCATCGGCCCGAGGTCGAGGGTTTCGTCGGCGCGAATAAAGCGTTTGGACAGCAGGGTGTGGGTGTAAGCGTCGTAGGCCGTTTCTTCATAGACCGGCACCAACCACCAGATCGGCGTGCGCCCGGCCAGCCAGATCGCCGTGCGATAAAACTCGTCGAGCAGCAGATAGTGCTGGGTGCTGCCGCAGTTGTCCGAACTGAGCTTGGAATCTCGTTCGCCTTTGACGAAGCGCGCCGGGTCGATCAGGAAGAAATGCGCTTCGGCACCCTGGCTCGCAGCCCAGGCTTCCAGCAATTGGCACTTCTTGCTCAGCTCGGCGAGGTCGCTTTCGCTCAGATCCGGCCCATGGCAGACCCACACATCCATATCGCTCTGATCGGCCTGTGCCAGTGTGCCGAGGCTGCCCATCAGGAACAGGCCGTGGATCGGTCGCGGCGGGTTACTGCCATGGCGCGGCCTGTAAGAGAACGAGCGAGTCAGGCGCTGCGCCTCGGTCAGCGCATTGGCGTCCGGCTCATAATTCGAGAGACCGGCCGGCGTACTGCCCGAGACATAGCCGGGCAGCAACGGATGATTGACGTGAAAGAACAGCGGCAACAGCGTCAACACGCTTTGCTGGCGCGTCGACAAGCCTTCGAGAGCGCGGCCGAGGCGGCCTTCATTGAGTTTGAGAAAACGTGCGCGCAGTTGGCTGAGTACCTTGCGGTCGATGCCTTCGTCCAGGTCGGGGCGGATTTCGTGTGTGCGGGTCATATCAGCTCAAACCGGCTTGCAGGCTCGGACGTAGAGGGTCTCGGAATGGCCGCAGTTTAGCCGCTGCGCGGCAGGACGTTTAAGCTGAATTTGTTTTTTGACGTCAGATTTTTATCGAAAGCGATCGGGCGGGCCCGCGGAAATCCCGTGGCAGGAGTTCCCGTGGGCAAAGTCAGAGAAATCAGGCGGTTTCCTGTTCTTTCAAAATCGTCAGTACGGTCTGCACGCTTTGCGCGGCATCGCGACCGAGGCTGGTCAGATAACCGCCATCGGGCTGGTCGGTGAGTTCTTTTTCAAAGAGGCGCTGGGCAGCAGCGATATGTTTCGGGGCAGCGGTCTGGTGAATTTTCAGACCTTCCTGGGAACTGTCCAGGTTGAAGAGTGCAAGGACTTCCAGTTCGGCAACCAACTCAGGGGTAAGCGACATAAGGACTCCAGACTTTCTAGGAATTGGACGACAGCGCCTCTAAGGTGAACCCGCTGGTGCAGCATGTCCAGTGCTCGGATCAGGGGATTTTGTCTTGAGGCGAATTCCAGTGTAGTCGGGCGGCAGCAGATGGCTGGATGGATGCGTAACAAACCTTGTGGGAGCGAGCCTGCTCGCTCCCACAAGAGTGATGTGGTTACTGCTTTTCCGGTGGCAGCTCTGGCAAAGCGCGCAGTGCCGCTTCGTACCACTGGGTGTCGAACGGGCGATCTTCATCGAGCATCGCGTCAATTTCGAAAGCCAGCACATGGGCCATCAAATTGAGGATCTCCTCACGGTCCATGCCGACCAAAGTCAGCTTGTTCAACGTCGCCTTGGCCGCCGGCGGGTTGTCGCTTTCAATCTGGTTCTCGATGGCTTCGATCAGCGTCGCTTCAGTGAATGCTTCTTCGTCGTCATCGCTGACGATATCTGTCGGCTCGCTCATGGCAGGCTCCTCAGGGAAAGGCGCCAGTTTACCCGCATTCAGCGGCGTGATGCTGCTGGCGGGAAACGCCGCGGCGATCTATAAACAGGCACTGCCCACCCCGCACGGCCTGGAGGCTCTGTGATGTTCAAGCTCTACGGATTCGCTGTCAGCAACTACTACAACATGGTCAAACTGGCACTGCTGGAAAAAGGCCTGCCCTTCGAAGAGGTGACCTTCTACCCGACGCAGACCCCGGAGTCATTGGCAATCAGTCCGCGTGGCAAGGTCCCGGTGCTGGGTGTCGACGCCGGTTATATCAACGAAACCGCGATCATCCTCGAATACCTCGAACAAGCACAAAAGGGCACGCCACTCCTGCCCAGCGACCCGTTCGAGCGCGCGCAGGTATTGGCAATTGCCAAGGAGATCGAGTTGTACATCGAGTTGCCGGGGCGTGCCTGCTATGGCGAGGCGTTTTTCGGTGTGACATTGCCGGAGGCGATCAAGGACAAGACCCGGACCGAGCTGCTGCTGGGCTTCGCGGCGCTGGGCCGTCATGGCCAGTTTGCCCCGTACGTGGCGGGTGACAGCCTGAGCATTGCCGATTTGTATTTCCTCTACAGCGTGCCGCTGGCCTGTGCGGTCGGGCAGAAGCTGTTCGGGATTGATCTGCTGGCCGAGATGCCGCAGGCGAAAGCGTTGCTGGAGCGGCTTGAGCAGAATCCGCATGTGCAGAAGATCGCGGAGGACAAGGACGCGGCGATGCCGGCGTTTTTGGCGATGATTGCTGCCAAGAAATGAATTTTGTAGCGCTCTGAAGGAAGCCTTCGCGAGCAGGCTCGCTCCCACATTGAACCGGTGGTGAACACAAATTTTGTGAACATCCAGAATCCCTGTGGGAGCGAGCCTGCTCGCGAAGCTCTTGGCTTTTAGCGGCTGGTCAGCAGGGCCTGACCGCGCGCCACCGCAGCCTTGACCTGCGCCGGTGCAGTCCCGCCAATATGGTCGCGGGCATTCACCGAGCCTTCGAGGGTCAGCACGGCAAACACGTCCTGCTCGATCTGATCGCTGAACTGACGCAGTTCTTCCAGGCTCATCTCGGCCAGATCCTTACCCGTGTCGACGCCGTATTTCACCGCGTGGCCAACGATTTCATGGCAGTCGCGGAACGGCAGACCACGGCGCACCAGATAATCCGCCAGGTCAGTCGCAGTGGAGAAACCGCGCAATGCCGCTTCACGCATGATCGCGTGTTTCGGCTTGATCGCCGGGATCATGTCGGCGAACGCGCGCAGCGAATCGCGCAGGGTGTCGGCGGCGTCGAACAGCGGTTCCTTGTCTTCCTGATTGTCCTTGTTGTAGGCCAGCGGCTGGCCCTTCATCAGGGTCAACAGGCCCATCAGCGCGCCGAAGACGCGGCCGGTCTTGCCGCGCACCAGCTCAGGCACGTCGGGGTTTTTCTTTTGCGGCATGATCGAGCTGCCGGTGCAGAAGCGATCCGGCAGATCGATGAACTGGAACTGCGCGCTGGTCCACAGCACCAGCTCTTCGGAGAAGCGCGACAGGTGCATCATCGCAATGCTTGCGGCCGAGCAGAATTCGATGGCGAAGTCGCGATCGGAAACGTTGTCCAGCGAGTTGCCGCCGACGGCGTCGAAGCCGAGCAGTTGCGCGGTGTATTCGCGATCGATCGGGTAAGTGGTCCCAGCCAGCGCGGCGCTGCCCAGCGGCATGCGGTTGGTGCGCTTGCGACAGTCGACCAGACGCTCGTAGTCGCGGCTGAGCATTTCGAACCAGGCCAGCATGTGGTGCCCGAAAGTCACTGGCTGCGCGGTCTGCAAGTGGGTAAAGCCCGGCATGATGCTTGCGGCCTCGCGCTCGGCTTGCTCCAGCAGGCCTTTTTGCAGGCGGGTGATCTCGGCGAGGATCAGATCGATTTCATCGCGCAGCCACAGGCGGATATCGGTGGCGACCTGGTCGTTGCGGCTGCGCCCGGTGTGGAGCTTTTTACCGGTGACGCCGATGCGGTCGGTCAGGCGTGCTTCGATGTTCATGTGCACGTCTTCGAGGTCGACGCGCCAGTCGAACTGGCCGGCCTCGATTTCGCCCTGAATGGTCTTCAGGCCATCGATGATGGTGTCGCGCTCGGCATCGGTCAGCACGCCGACCTTGGCCAGCATGGTGGCGTGGGCGATCGAGCCCATGATGTCGTGGCGATACAGGCGCTGGTCGAAAGTGACGGAGGCGGTGAAGCGGGCGACGAAGGCGTCGACGGGTTCACTGAAGCGGCCGCCCCAGGACTGATTGGTCTTGTCAGTGCTCATGAATTCGCTCGTATCGGCTTGAAGAAATGGCGTGAAACGCTGGCGCGGATAATAACAGGGTTGCCAATCCTGTCGCTGACACCGGTCGATACGTTTTTTCGCGGATGTGTCAGGCATGTCCGGCGCGGTCTGCAAGGAATTTACAAAAGGATATTTTTTGATTGAGCAATATCGTTCCGACGAACGTCTACAGTGGACATAAGGGTCGGTGCGAATGCGGATCATGCAAAGGTCCGGCCACTGGCTATAAGAAGAGGGGGCGGGTGAGTTGTACAACGGTCACCCACCGCGAGAAACGCAGGAAACACTGGGCTCTGAGCCGTTCGACCCGGACGCTGGCAAATATTGCTGGCCGACGTACGGCACTTTTTGGCGCTCGGGCTAGTCTTAGCGTGGATCGCGGTGACGGAGGTCACTACACCTGTCTACGCTATCCTTGTGCGAGACTCACGCAGGAATCCAGCGCAATATGAATGTCCTGATCGTTGATGACGAACCCCTGGCTCGCGAGCGCCTAAGCCGTATGGTGAGCGAGCTCGAGGGTTACACAGTCCTGGAGCCCAGTGCCACGAATGGCGAGGAGGCGTTAGCGCTGATCGACAGCCACAAGCCGGATATCGTGCTGCTCGATATCCGCATGCCGGGCCTCGATGGCCTGCAGGTTGCTGCCCGACTGTGCGAACGAGAGACGCCGCCGGCCGTGGTGTTTTGCACCAGTCCCGATGAATTTGCCGTGGAAGCCCTGCAGGCCAGCGCCGTGGGCTATGTGGTGAAACCTGTGCGAACCGAACACTTGAATGAAGCCCTGAAGCGGGCTGAACGTCCCAACCGGGCGCAACTCTCGGCCCTGACCCGTCCCGCTGCCGAAAGTGGCAACGGCCCACGCAGCCACATCAGCGCACGGACCCGTAAAGGCATCGAGCTGATTCCGCTGGATCAGGTGGTCTACTTCATCGCCGACCACAAGTACGTGACCCTGCGTCACGAAGCCGGCGAGGTGCTGCTCGACGAACCCCTCAAAGCCCTCGAAGACGAATTCGGCGAACGCTTTGTGCGTATCCACCGCAATGCGCTGGTTGCTCGTGATCGCATCGAGCGATTGCAACGCACACCACTGGGACATTTCCAGTTGTTCCTCAAAGGCCTCAATGGCGATGCACTGATTGTCAGCCGGCGGCATGTTGCCGGTGTGCGCAAGATGATGCAGGGGCTTTGACCCGGGTCTCACCGGGCTTTTCGAGTTCTTTTATCCGGCATGGCTGGCCAGGGAGGGCACGTCGGTTCTGATTCAGGTCAAAGCGAAATTGACTGAGCTGTTATTATCCGCCGTATCTATTCAGTACGGATTGTTCCATGTCTCCTCGCGAAATCCGCATCGCCACCCGTAAAAGTGCGCTGGCCCTCTGGCAGGCCGAATACGTCAAAGCCCGTCTCGAGGCGGCCCACCCGGGCCTGCTGGTGACGCTGGTGCCCATGGTCAGTCGCGGCGACAAGCTGCTCGACTCGCCACTGTCGAAGATCGGCGGCAAGGGTCTGTTCGTCAAGGAACTGGAAACCGCGCTGCTGGAAAACCAGGCCGATATCGCCGTGCATTCGATGAAAGACGTGCCGATGGACTTCCCGCAAGGCTTGGGTCTGTTTTGCATCTGCGAGCGTGAAGACCCGCGCGATGCTTTCGTCTCCAACACCTACGCCAGTCTTGAAGCGCTGCCTGCCGGGGCCATCGTCGGCACCTCGAGCCTGCGTCGGCAGACGCAATTGCTGGCGCGGCGTCCCGATCTGCAGATCCGTTTCCTGCGCGGCAACGTCAACACCCGTCTGGCCAAACTCGACGCCGGCGAGTACGACGCGATCATCCTCGCCGCGGCCGGTCTGATCCGCCTGGGTTTCGAAGAGCGCATCACATCGGCGATCAGTGTTGATGACAGCCTGCCGGCCGGTGGCCAGGGCGCGGTCGGCATCGAATGCCGCAGCGCCGACCACGAAATCCACGCCTTGCTCGCGCCTTTGCATCACGCCGATACCGCTTCGCGGGTGAACGCCGAACGCGCCCTCAACAAACATTTGAACGGCGGCTGCCAAGTGCCGATCGCCTGCTACGCCGTGCTTGAAGGCGAGCAGTTGTGGTTGCGCGGTCTGGTCGGTGAGCCGAGCGGTGGCAAGCTTCTCAGTGCCGAAGCCCGGGCGCCGCGTGCCGACGCGGAAACCTTGGGTGTGCAGGTCGCTGAAGCGCTGCTCAAGCAAGGCGCTGACGACATTCTCAAAGCTGTCTACGGCGAGGCGGGTCACGAGTGACAGCCTGGCGCCTGCTGCTGACGCGCCCGGCAGACGACTGCGCGGCGCTGGCCGAACAGTTGGCCGGGCACGGGATTTTCAGCAGTTGCCTGCCGCTTTTGGACATTGTTCCGCTGCCGCTCTCTGACACTATTCGCCAAGCGATTTCGCGATTGCCCGCTTGCAGCGCGGTGATTGTGGTCAGCAAACCGGCGGCGCGGATTGCGGTGGATCTGCTCAAGTCCGAAGGCACGGCGCCATTGAGCATGCCGTGGTTCAGCGTCGGCGCGGCGACCGCAGGCATTCTTCGCGAGCATGGTCTCGATGTCAGCTTCCCGGCTGACGGCGATGACAGTGAAGCCCTGCTGCAATTGCCGCGTCTGCGCGAGGCGCTCGACCAGTCCGGCGCGAAGGTGATGATCCTGCGCGGAGAGGGCGGTCGTGAACTGCTCGCCGAGCGCCTGCGCGCGCTTGGTGCTAGTGTCGAGTATCTGGAGTTGTATCGCCGCGACCTGCCAGCCTACCCGCCAAACGAGCTGCCACGGCGGATCGAAGCGGAACGCTTGAACGGGCTGGTGGTCAGCAGTGGACAGGGTTTCGAGCACCTGCGGCAGATGGCCGGCGATGCCTGGCCGAAGATCGCGCAGTTGCCGTTGTTTGTTCCAAGCCCGAGGGTCGCGGAGCTGGCACGTGCCGCCGGGGCTCAAACAGTTGTGGATTGCCGCGGCGCGAGTGCTGCGGCTTTGCTGACGGCGTTACGGGAATGTCCCGTGCCGTTTTCTAATGCAAAGGATGGATACGTGAGCGAAACAGCCTTGCCAAAAGATGACGTCCAGCCTGCGCTTGATGCCCAGGTTGAAACTCCACCACCGGCCAAAGAGCCGCGCCGAGGCAATGGACTGGCAATTGTCGCCCTGCTGCTCGGTGCCGCCGGTGTCGCCATCGGCGGCTGGGGTGTCTGGCAGGTGCGCCACCTGCAGAACAACACGCAGCAACAGTCGAGTCAGGTGCAGGCGTTGAACGATCAGGCGCAGAGTCTGAAGCTCAACGAACAGCGTCTGACCGAGCGTCTTGCACAGTTGCCCGGTGCGGACGAACTCGCCGAGCGCCAGCGTCTGGTCACGCAACTGCAGGGCGATCAGCAGCGCCTCAATCAACGTCTTGAAACCGTCCTCGGCGCCAGCCGCAAGGACTGGCGTCTGGCCGAGGCCGAACACTTGCTGCGTCTGGCCAGCCTGCGCCTTTCAGCGTTGCAGGACATCAGCAGCGCCCAGGCACTGGTGCAAGGCGCCGATGAAATTCTCCGTGAACAGAACGATCCGGGCTCCTTCGCCGCGCGCGAGCAAGTGGCGAAAACCCTGGTCGCCTTGCGCAGCACCGAACAGCCGGATCGCACCGGGCTGTTCCTGCGTCTCGGCGCGCTGCGCGATCAGGTCATCGACCTCACCGAGCTGGCGCCGGAGTACAAGGATCGCGGCGAGTCGCTGCTGGGCCTGACCAACGATGGCGATGGCGCCAGTCGCTGGGCGCAATGGTGGGACAAGGTGTCGCGCTATATCCGCATCGATTTCAACGCTGACAAGAACGTCAAGCCGCTACTGGCCGGACAGAGCCTGAGCCAGGTGCGCCTGGCCCTGAGCCTGGCGCTGGAGCAGGCGCAGTGGGCCGCGCTCAACGGTCAGGCGGCGGTGTACACCCAGGCGCTGGCCGAGGCACGCGATGTGCTCAAGGGCAATTTCAACCCGGACAATCCGCAAAGCAAAGTCATGCTGGAGCAGGTCGCCGAGCTGAGCAAGGAGCCGGTCACCGTCAAGACGCCGGATCTGGCCGGCACCTTGAGTGCGGTGCAGGGATATCTGGAGCGACGTAACGTCAATGCCGAGGAATCGGTGAAACCGTTCGCCAAGCCTGCCGCCAACGCTGCGCAGGAGGCGACTCCATGAAGCGCCTCTATGTAATCGTGTTTCTGGTCATCGCCGCGACGGCAGCGCTGGGCCTGGCGATTGCCGAGCATTCCGGTTACGTGCTGGTGGCGTACAAGAGCTTCCGTTACGAGTCGAGCCTGTGGGCAACACTGGCGGTGATCGCGGTGCTGTGGTTGCTGTTCTGGGGTATCAAGGTACTGGTCGAGCTGGTGATGACCTCCACCGGCGTGGTCAATCCGTGGTCGCGGCGTAATCGCAGCCGCCGCGTGCAAGTGGCGATCGAACACGGACAACTGGATCTGGCTGAAGGTCGCTGGGCCAGCGCGCAGCGGCATCTGACCCGCGCAGCGGAAGCCGAGCGCCAGCCACTGCTGTATTACCTCGGCGCCGCCCGTGCGGCGAACGAGCAAGGTCAGTACGAAGAAAGTGATCGTTTGCTCGAACGCGCGCTGGAGCGTCAGCCGCAAGCCGAATTGGCGATCGCCCTGAGTCACGCACAGTTGCAGACCGATCGTGGCGACACCGACGGTGCGCTGGTGACCTTGCAGGCGATGCATGAACGGCATCCGCGCAGCGCGCAGACATTGCGCCAATTGCAACGTCTGCATCAGCAGCGTGGCGAATGGCCGGCGGTGATTCGTCTGCTGCCAGAGTTGCGCAAGGACAAGGTCCTGCCGCCGGCCGAACTGGCTGAACTCGAGCGTCGCGCCTGGGGTGAGAACCTGTCCTTGGCAGCGCATCGCGAAGAAGACGGTACGGTGGGTCTGCAATCGCTCAAGCGGGCGTGGGAACAGCTGACTTCGGCGCAGCGTCAGGAAGCACCCTTGGTACTGGCCTATGCCGAGCAATTGCGCCAGTTGGGCGCTCAGGTCGAGGCCGAAGAAGTGCTGCGAACAGCGCTCAAGCGCAAGTACGACAGCCATCTGGCGCGGCTCTATGGTCTGGTTCGTGGCAGTGATCCTGCGCGTCAGTTGCAGAATGCCGAAGGCTGGCTCAAGGAGCATCCGGCCGATCCGAGCCTGCTGCTGACCCTTGGACGCTTGTGTCTGCAAACCAGTCTGTGGGGCAAGGCTCGCGACTATCTGGAAAGCAGTTTGCGCGTGCAGCGCAATCCGGAGACCTGTGCGGAGTTGGCCCGTCTGCTTGCACAGCTTGGCGATACCGAGCGCAGCAATCAGTTGTTCCAGGAAGGTCTGGGGCTGCTGGATGAACGCTTGCTGGCGGCGCCTTTGCCGGTTGCGGCGAAGGTCTGAATGGCGAGGGAGGTTGCTCCCTCGTGAACTTTGATGACCGAAAATTCCCCTTCCTTGCGCTCTAGAGGCAAAGTCCTACAGAGCGCTTCACTGTTTCCTATCGAGCCTGTCGGGTTTTCCCTACACCTGCGGTGAACTGTCGGCAGGCCCTTGCCTTGAAAGGCTGACACGCTTTCCTCTACCGTAACCGTCTGTCTCTACTGTTACGGAAAAGCCATGTCGTTGGCCTGCTCACGCTCCTTGTTCTTCATGGCTTTCATTGCGGGGGCCTTTGCTCTGGGAGCTTCCTATTACCTCGAATACGCGGTCGGCCTGACGCCTTGCAGTCTGTGCCTGGTGCAGCGATTGTTCCTCACATTGCTGTGCATCGGCTGCGGCGTGGCGGCGGTGCATGGCCCCCGGCGCGTTGGCTTATGGTGGTACTGGCTGTTTGCACTCGGCGCCAGTCTGGGTGGAACCACCGCTGCGTGGCGGCAGGTGTTGATCCAGAGTGACTCGATGCTGCAACTGGTCAAATGCTCGCCAACCGTGGAGTCACTGTTCAGCGACCTGCCGTGGATCTGCGCCTTGCAACGGATGTTCAACGGCGGCGCTGATTGTGCGGATATTTCCTGGACACTGTTCGATCTGAGCATCCCGGAATGGAGCCTGCTGTTTTTTGTCGGCGTGTCCATCCTTGCGGTTTATCAGTTGTTGCGTCTGATCTGGAGCGCTCTGCAACGACCGGTCAGCGACGAAGCGTCGCACCACCTGCTGGTCAGGGATTAAACACTTGTATGAACTTTATCTCCTGCGTACCTTGAAGCCATAGGCGTGCGGGCATAATCTGGCCGGCACGTGTCATTGGATTTATGTTGCTCGATGACGCTCTGCCCGATCGTCCACCAGTCAAATCAGAACAGGGGCGCGGGTGTAGAGCAGCATGACCCACAAGGGAAGAGAGATCGCCATGCTCGAAAGTTGTCAGAATGCTCAGGAACGTTGGGGTGGGGTTCATCTGCTGATCGACCGCTGGTTGCAGGAGCGTGAAGAGCTGATCGGCGCCTACGACAAGCTCGGTGCGCAGCCTGAGTCGCTGTCCGAGAGCCGCAAGCCTTTGCAGGAATTCTGCGGCGTGCTGGTCGATTACGTATCGGCGGGGCACTTCGAAATCTATGAACAGCTGACTGGCGAAGCCAAGGCGTTCAACGACAAGCGCGGTCTGGAACTCGCCGAGACCATCTACCCGCGCATCGACGTCATTACCGAGAAGCTGCTCGCGTTCAATGATCTGTGCGATGAAGGCAAATGCGTTGCGGAGAAATTCAAGGAGTTGGGCGGCTTGCTGCATGAGCGCTTCGAACTTGAAGACTGCCTGATCGAAGTGCTGCACACGGCACACAAGGCAGAAGATCCGGTTCAGGCCTGATCCACGTCCTTCATGAAAAAACGGTGCGCCCGAAAGCGCACCGTTTTTTTATGCCTGATCAGCTCGTCGCGCCACGCAATTCCACTTCGAAAACCAGAGGCGTGAACGGCGCGATCAGGTCGCCGGCACCGTCGGCGCCATAGGCTTGATCCGATGGAATCACCAGCCGCCATTTCGCCCCCACCGGCATGTTCTGCAAGGCGGTGCGCCAACCGGCGATCACGCTGTCGAGGTTGAACCATTGCGGCCGGGTGTTCTGATCGAACACGGTGCCATCCGGCAGCTTGCCGACATACAGCACCTGCACTTTGCCGTCCGGGCCGGCCTTGGCGCCAGTGCCCGGAACCAGTTCAGTCAGAAGGATGCCGTCGGCCAGTTCCTTCACCCCTGGTTTGGCTTTTTCCGCACTGAGAAAGCGTTGCTCGTTTTCCATCGCCGCGTCGCTCGATTGCCGTGATGCCTGCTCGGCATTGCGCGATTCGTGGTCGGCCAGAATCTGTTCGATGCGCGCTTCACTCAGCGCCAGCGGCTTGCCCTGATACGCTTGTTGCAGACCTTCGATCAGCGCCTGGATCTGCAACTGCGGCACCTCTTGGCGCAGCCGTTCGCCGAGGCTGGCACCGAGGCTGTAAGCCAGGTCATGAGCATCGTTTGCCGTAGTTTTTTCATCGGCATACGCCGTCGAAAAAAACACGCAGAGGGACAAAATAAAGTAGCGCGACATGGGCACTCTCCGACCTGGGATGCGGGGGATTATGCCAGTGCAAACGTCTGCATCGGTGAACTGCTTTTTCCCGCGCGCAGAACATTTCGGCTTCGGTGCAACGCAACGGTGCAGATACTGTCAACATGCCCTAGCGGCGGTATCAGCAGAGGTCTAGTATGAGCCGCACTCACGTCAGCCAGGAGGTAAACCATGTCGGCCACCAAGAAGCCTGTAAATACTCCGTTGCACTTACTCCAACAGTTGTCGGGCAGCCTGCTCGAGCATTTGGAAAACGCTTGCTCGCAAGCCTTGGCTGATGCTGAAAAACTGCTCGCCAAGCTGGAAAAACAGCGCGGCAAGGCGCAGGAAAAACTGCACAAATCGCGCACTAAATTGCAGGACGCCGCCACCGCCGGCAAAGCCAAGGCACAGAACAAAGCCAAGGCTGCCGTGAAAGAACTCGAAGACCTGCTGGACGCTTTGAAAGATCGTCAGTCCGAAACCCGCAGCTACATTCTGCAACTCAAGCGCGATGCCCAGGAAAGCCTGAAACTGGCCCAGGGTGTCGGCCGCGTTCAGGAAGCAGTGGGCAAGGTTCTGTCGTCGCGCTCGGCCAAACCGGCAGCAGCACCAGCGAAGAAAGTCGCTGCCAAACCTGCTGCAAGCAAAGCCCCGGCGAAGACCGCTGCGGCGAAACCTGCTGTTGCGAAAACCGCCGCCAAACCAGCGGCGAAGGCGCCAGTGAAAGCGGCTGCCAAACCAGCGGCGAAAACTGCAGCGAAGAAGCCGGCGGCGAGCGCGGCAAAACCGGCGGCTAAAACCACCGCAGCCAAACCTGCTGCAGCCAAGCCAGCAGTGAAAGCCACCCCTGCCAAAGCCGCTGCAAAACCGGCCGCGAGCAAAGCTGCACCGGCGAAAACCGCAGCCGCCAAACCTGCTGCCAAAGCAGCAGCGAAACCAGCAGCGAAACCTGCTGCCAAGACTGCGGCCAAGCCGGCCGCCGCCAAACCTGCTGCGAAAGTGGCGGTAAAACCGGCTGCCAAACCAGCCGCAACATCGGCAGCAAAACCTGCGGCAAAAACCGCTGCGAAACCGGCCGCCAAGCCAGCTGCGAAACCCGCTGCTGCCAAGCCTGCGACCGCTGCTGCAAAACCGGTCGCCAAGCCAGCCGCAAAACCAGCGGTGAAAAAGCCTGCAGCTGCCAAGCCAGCCGCGACCAAACCGGCTGCCGCTCCAGCAGCCAAGCCTGCCACTGCCGCTACCCCGGCTGCTCCAGCTGCGTCGGCACCGTCGTCCGCCACTCACTCGACCCCTTCGACTGCGCCAGCGCCAGCCGCTTCGTCGAACGTCAGCAGCACCCCGACCAGCGCTTCCTAAGTGCCGGTTGCCGCGACGCGCAGCACTTGCAGCGCGTCGCGGTTCAGGCTGGCGGCATTGCCGGCCAGGTCTTCCAGCCAGGTCACCGAACCTGCATCGTTGCGCGTCCACTCCTGCGCCACACCTTCGAGCCGTGACAGCAAGGTTCGCTCAGCCTCCAGCTCCAGTGACTTGATCTGCTCGCGCATGCCGGCCACCACCGCATCGTCGACGGCCCGCGCTTTCCATTGCAGGCGCAGGGTTCGCAGCGGCTGCACCACTTCGATATCCCACGGCGCGGTCAAGGCCTTGAGCAGACGTACGCGCGGTTCATCGCAGGTCACCGCGCGCTGCTCCAGCCACAAACCGCAGAGCAGCAGGCAGACATTGGCGCCCGCCGTTTGCAATTGCAGGCAGGCATCTTCCACGCCCGGCCGGGCGTAGACATCAAGGGCAAAGCTCCACAGGTCAGAGGACATCGTGCTACTCGCGCCAGTTGTGAGCGAAGCTGGTAGACTCCGCCGCCATTATGATCCGACTTCAGAACCTGACTTTACAGCGTGGCCCGCAACGTCTGCTAGAAGACGCCGAGCTGACCCTGCACGCCGGCCACAAAGCCGGCCTCATCGGCGCCAACGGTGCCGGCAAATCCAGCCTGTTCGCCCTGCTGCGCGGCGAGTTGCACCCGGATTCGGGCGACTGCCTGCTGCCGGCCGACTGGCGCATCGCGCACATGCGCCAGGAGGTCGACACGCTCGAACGCCTGGCGGTCGATTATGTGCTCGATGGCGACCTGCGTCTGCGCGAGGTGCAACGCGAGCTTGCCGCCGCCGAGGAGGCCCATGACGGCACCGCACTGGCGCGCCTGCACGCCGAACTCGACAGCGCCGACGGCTACACCGCCGATGCGCGGGCGCGCAAGCTGCTCGCCGGTCTTGGTTTCACCAATGAGCAGATGGATCGTCAGGTAGGCGATTTCTCCGGTGGCTGGCGGATGCGTCTGAATCTGGCGCAGGCACTGATGTGCCCGTCGGATCTGCTGCTGCTCGATGAACCGACCAACCACTTGGATCTCGACGCGATCATCTGGCTCGAAGAGTGGCTGAAGAGTTATCCGGGCACCTTGCTGCTGATTTCCCACGACCGGGATTTCCTCGACGAAGTGGTCGATCACGTCGCCCATGTCGATCAGCGCAAACTGACCCTCTACCGCGGCGGCTACACCGCCTTCGAACGCGCCCGCGCCGAGCGTCTGGCCCAGCAGCAACAGGCCTACGAGAAGCAGCAGGCGCAGCGTGCGCACATGGAAAGCTACATCGCCCGCTTCAAGGCGCAAGCGACCAAGGCCCGTCAGGCGCAGAGCCGGATCAAGGCGCTGGAGCGGATGGAAGAATTGTCGGCGGCCCACGTCGATTCGCCGTTCGACTTCGTCTTCCGCGAGTCGACCAAGATCTCCAGTCCGCTGATCGACCTGTCCGATGCGCGCCTGGGTTATGGCGACAAGACAATCCTCGAGAAGGTCAAGCTGCAACTGACCCCGGGTGCGCGGATCGGTCTGCTTGGGCCGAACGGCGCGGGTAAATCGACGCTGATCAAGAACCTCGCCGGCGAGCTCGAACCGCTGGCCGGGCGCCTGACCCGTGGCGAAAACACCGTGGTCGGCTACTTCGCTCAGCATCAGCTCGACTCGCTGGATTCCAAGGCCAGCCCGTTGCTGCATTTGCAGCGTCTGGCGCCGGGTGAGCGCGAGCAGACCCTGCGCGACTTCCTCGGCGGCTTCGACTTCCGGGGCGCACGCATCGATGAGCCGGTGCTGAATTTCTCCGGTGGCGAGAAGGCCCGTCTGGCTCTCGCGCTGATCGCCTGGGAGCGGCCGAACCTGTTGCTGCTCGACGAACCGACCAACCACCTCGACCTGGAAATGCGTCTGGCGCTGACCATGGCCCTGCAGGAATTCAGCGGTGCGGTGCTGGTGGTCTCTCACGATCGGCACTTGCTCAAGAGCACCACCGACAACTTCTATCTGGTTGCCGACGGCAAGGTCGAAGAGTTCGACGGCGATCTCGAAGACTACGCACGCTGGCTGGTGGAATACCGTCAGCGCAATGCGCCGGTCAGCAACACGCCGGTCAACCCGGACAAGACCGACAAGAAAGCGCAACGCCAAGCGGCGGCAGCGTTGCGTCAGCAACTGGCGCCGCACAAGCGCGAGGCCGACAAGCTCGAAGCCGAACTGGGCAAGCTGCACGAGAAACTGGCCAAGGTCGATGCCAGCCTGGGTGACAGCGATGTCTACGAGCCGGCACGCAAGAATGAATTGCGTGATCTGCTCGCCGAACAGGCCAAGTTGAAGGTGCGTGAAGCCGAGCTGGAAGAAGCCTGGATGGAAGCCCTGGAAACCCTGGAAAGCATGCAGGCGGAGCTGGAGGCGTTGTCCTGATGGAAGCCTTCAAGCTGCCCTTTGCGGCGGTGTGGGTCGAGCCGATCTGGTTCACCGCGCAGATTCTGCTGATTCTGCTGGCCGGCTACCTGACCCAGCGTTTCGTTGCCAAAGGCCTCACTCGCCTCGGTGAGCGCTATCCGTTCCCACCGCAGTTGCTGATGCCGCTGCGTGGCGTTTTGCGCTGGTTGATCATGGGCAGCGCGCTGCTCTTCGTGCTCGAGCGCCTCGGCGTTTCGGCCACGGTGTTGTGGACGGCGCTGTCGGGTTTCGTCGCGGTGGCAGCGGTCGCGTTCTTTGCGATGTGGAGTGTGCTGTCGAATTTGCTCTGCGCGATTCTCATCTTCACCGTCGGGCCGTTCCGCCTCGGCGACGTGGTCGAGCTGGTCGACACCACCGACAAGCCTGGCGTCAAAGGCCGGGTGATCGCGATCAATCTGCTCTACACCACGTTGGTCGAGGCCGAAGAACTCGGCACCGGCAGCGCCATGGTGCAGGTGCCGAACAGCCTGTTCTTCCAGCGTTCGGTGCGGCGTTGGCGCGGGACCGATGTGTTGCCGTCGAGCGGGTTCGAGAAGTAGATCTCGGCGTTGTCTGTTCGGACGCTTTCGCTCCCACATTTGCAATGCGCGTCCCTGTGGGAGCGAGCCTGCTCGCGAAGGGGCCGTCAGCCGCACCTGCAACATTCAGCAAGAAATCGGTAGTCATCCACACGAAGCCGCATTAGCTTAGGCATTTGTCACAAGCATCAGCCGAGGTGTGCGATGGAGCTTCAAACATGGCTGGCATTTTTTGCCGCCTGCTGGGTGATCAGCCTGTCTCCGGGCGCGGGCGCCATCGCGTCGATGTCCAGCGGTCTGCAGTACGGATTCTGGCGCGGCTACTGGAACGCACTGGGCCTGCAGATCGGTCTGGCGGTGCAGATCGCGATTGTCGGCGCGGGGGTTGGCGCTGTGCTCACCGCTTCGGCCACAGCGTTCCATGCGATCAAATGGTTCGGTGTCGCCTATCTGGTTTACCTGGCGATCAAGCAATGGCGCGCGCTGCCCATGGACATGAGCGATGACGCCGCAGTGCGGCCGATCGGCAAGCCACTGGCCCTGGTGTTTCGCGGCTTTCTGGTGAACATCAGCAACCCCAAGGCGTTGGTGTTCATGCTCGCGGTGTTGCCGCAGTTCATCAATCCCCATGCGCCGCTGCTGATTCAGTATCTGGTGATCGGCGTGACCATGGTGTTCGTCGACCTGATTGTCATGGCCGGTTACACCGGACTGGCGTCGAAGGTGCTGCGCCTGTTGCGCACGCCCAAGCAGCAGAAACGCATGAACCGCACCTTTGCCGGGTTATTCATTGGCGCGGCGGCGTTTATGGCGACATTGCGCAAAGCGGCGGCGTAAAACGCTCGGGCACAAAAAAGGCGACCTCAAGAGGTCGCCTTTTTCATTTCTACCGAGACATCGGGGCAAGCGAGCTTTTCTTGAATCAATAGCGAGGGCCGCTTCGCGACCCAACGGGGATAAATCCCCTCGCCACAGAGCCCTTCGCCACAAAAGTCCTCAGATCCGGCTCAGCGTAAGATCACCGGTGCCGTATCACGCGGCAGATTGTTGCGCTGCGGCGCTTCACGCGGCTGCTCATAACCGTCACCACCACCGAGCTGCATGCTCAGTTGCCCGGCCACGTCTTCGCCCAAGGCCTTGGACACCTCACGCACCACCCGCGGACGGTTCAGCGAGATCTTGATGTCGCGATGGTTCACCAGTTTGGTGTCCTGCGCTTCACCCATCGCCGTGAAGGCCGAGGTGATCTCGTAGGTCTTGGTGTTGATCAGACTGAAATCCGCCACCAGCGTCAGGCCCAGTACCGCCGAATAGCTGTCGGTGTGCGCCAGCTCATTGATGTCCTGGGTGAAGTCGATATCGGACACGGTGCCGAACAGCACGTAGTCGGCGCCTTTGAAGTTGCCGGCCTTGATGCGCCTGATCACGTCATACACATCGCCTTTGGACGAGGCGGTGTACGGCGTGCCCTGCACCAGCTGGAACATGCCGGTACGCAGGATTTCACCCTTTATGTCGCCGGTGAATTTGCGCAACTCGCCCTGTTCGATGTAGCTGGTGGTCGCTTCGATCTCGTTGTAGCTCGAAGAACCGCTGGCGCTGTAGTAACTCTCGCGGTGATTGCTCTGCGCCGAAACGATGTGGATGTATTGCTCCACGCGCTCCTGATACGCCAGATCCGTCACCGCGACTTTCGGGGCCGCCTGCGCGCTGAAGGCGCAAGCCAGGGCCATCATGCCAATCCATGTGCGCATCGATTAACGCTCCGTGGTTTTGCGGATCTCTTTTTCGTCCATCCACTCGGCCAGACCGCTTTCGACGTCGATCAACTGCAGGCTGAATTTGTAGAAGACGTCCTTGTAGTCGCTGCTGCGCTTGACGATCGAGCTGATCGAGCCTTCGATGCGGTACTTGGCGGCAACCATGTTGCCGGTCTTGGCCACGGTGCTTTTCTTGTACAGGCCGCTCTGGTTTTGCAGCTTGAGCTGGTCAACCTGGCTCTGCATCGCATTGTTGTCGCTGGCGAAGCGCGCAACACCGGTCTTCATCAACTGAGTCTTGATGCTGGTGGTGATTTCGCGGGTGTCGATGTACTCGCTGGTCTTGTTCTTCACATCGTAGACCTGAACTACGGGACGACCCTGCAGGATGCCGGACTGGGCCAGCGAGCGGGTCATCGACTCGGCGATCATTTGCAGGTCGGTCGAACCGAATTCGTTGGTCACGGTTTCAACCGCTTTGGTGTCGCCGTAGCTGATGTTCTTGCTGCCCAGGGTCGGCGAAGTGTTGGCGCAACCGGAGGCGAGCAGGGCGATGACGGCGATGCAGGAAAAGCGTGCAAACATGAGAAAGCTCTCTCAATCAGAAATAGGGTGGCGGGTTTACGGCGTCTTGATTTCCAGACGGAAATCCACGGCTTTCGGGGTCGGCGCGATGGCCTGAATGAAGCTGGTCTGGGCGCCGTACATCATCTGGCTTTTCCACACTTCTTCTTCGGCAACCGGGAAACCTTCGGCGCCAAGCCAGGCGAAGCGGTAGTAGAAAATCTTGTTGCTGTTGAGGGTGTTGCTCAACTGCACGTTGACGGTCATGAAGCCGTTTTCACGAGCCACGCGCATGGCGCCGACGACGATGTGTTTCTGCGGGCCCATGGCCACGACTTTGCTCGCGGCGCTGCCCGGCTCCGGCGGTGGCGGGGTGGCGCAGCCTGCCAGCAAGGCGAGGGCGGCGACGGCGATGATCTTCAAGCGCATTGCAAAGACTCCGTTCTTAAGGTTGTTTGAGGCTGGCGACGTTGGTCGCGGCAGCGCTCGGCATTACGTGAGCAGCGATGCCGCCAGCGAATACCTGGTTGCCCACGGCACGCAGGCTGATCACTTGGTAGCGCTGGTCGACAGTGACCTTGACCACCGAGCCGCCCACGGCGCTCGGCAGGGTAACCTGATGCTCACCTTTTTTCAGGCGCAGACGCACCACTTGGGTGTTGTCCGGCAGGGTGCGCCATGTACGGGTATCGGCACCTTCAAGCACCGCTGAAGAAATACCCACGGCGAGACCGGCCAGCGGATTGGTTTCGTTGATCTGCTTCTGCGCCACGCCTTTGGTGATCGCGCGCACGGTGGTGCGCACGATGATCCCCGGCATGTCATCACGCAGAGCGCGGCGGGACATGGCGGTGGTGCTGTTCAGCGCGGTCAGGTCGACTTGCTTGCCGTCGACGCCGATCTGCGCAAACGGCGCTGTGGAGGTGTCCGGTTTGATGATCGGGAACGACAGCGGAGTGATCACTACGTTGTTGGAAATCGGCAGCGGCAGCGGTACGCGAATCGAGTCGCGGGCCGGGGCCAGACCGCTCTGCACGACGATGAGAATGTCGCTGTCATCGGATTTGGAAGGCTTGTCGAGATTGACCAGCGCCTGCTCGAGCAACGGCGTGTTCGGGCGCAGTTCGGCAGCCTTGCGATAACCCGGCGCGGCCAGATCCTTCTCGCCCAAAGCTTCGTAAACGAAACCGGCCAGGTAATGGCTGAACGCACTCTGGTAGCTGTTCTTCAGGCCGACCACTTCCGGCGCGTCGAGGCTGGCCACCGGATAACCCTGCAAATCCTTGTACTGGGTCTTGATGCCTTCTTTCTCGGCCTCTTCTTCGCTCTTGAGGTATTCCTTGTCGCGCAGGTCGGCGATCACCGCTTCGCGTTCGTGGGTCTTTTTGATCGCCGTGCGGGCGCCATCGAAATCGTTGACCGCCAACAGGTTCAGGGCCATCTGCGTGGTCAGCATGACTTTTTCGTAGTCATAGCCTTCGTAGCGACGCACCTTGTCGTTGACGATGAAGCTGCCGAACTGTGCCAGGTACTTGGCCGAGTCGAGCTTGACCGCGTCTTCCCACTGACCGACCACCTGATCGGCACTGCCCCAGGCGTTCTGGCTGCCCGACAGGTCGCCCTTGGCGCGCAGCAGTTCACCTTTCTCGAAGTAATAGAGCAGGTCTTTGTCGGTGCCGGTGTTGTTCTTTTCCAGCAGGGTCAGCGCCGCGTCGACGTTGCCGGATGCCAGTTGCTGATTGGTCTGGGCCAGTTCGGAATCGTAGTTGCGAAACGCTGCGCAGCCGGACAACAGCGTGACAGCGCTGAGCGCGAGCAGCATGGGAGCGCGGAATGCCATGGGTACTTCTTCCCTGAGTAACAAAACTTGCAGCCGCGTGTGCTGGTCGGGCTGGTGTGACCTATCGACGGCGGCGCTGGCCTCCTGCCAATTCCTCATGGGTGAGGAGCTTTTGATGCCGGCTCGCTGGGCGAGGGCGCGGCATTATAAACGTGGCGTGATGGCTATGTAATAGCTTTTTGGGTGCATTTTCAGATGCGGTGCCATCACTTCTCCGCAGAAGCGGGTTTATCCGACGCGGGTTTTTGATTCGGTACAAAGGCTGATCCGACGGTATAGACCTGATCCCGGAATACCCGCAGGTGCAGAATCTGGCAGTCCTGGTCGACGCGCATTTCAAAAGGGTGGTCTATGGACGCAGGCGCAAAACGGAAGGTATGCAGGCCTTTCTTCAAGCGCAGGCGGGCGACCAGAGTCTTGTCCGGCAACGCTCGCCATGTGCGGGTGTCGGCTTCTTCGAACGGATCATGCTGAGTGACGATCAACGAGGCTTTCGCCGGGTTGCGCTCGTTTTCCTGCGCTTGACCGATGGCGGCCATGTTGGCGCGGAACATCGCCCGCGAGATGATTTGCGGCATGTCGTCGCGCAGTGTGCGCATGGACATGTCAGTCACGCTGTTGATCACTACCAACGGCTGTTTGCGACCGTCTATGGTGATATGGCTGAAGTTGGGCGTAACTGCGTCCGGCAGCATCACCGGGAATGAAATGGGCGCGATGATGACCAGCGTTTCGTTCAGACGAACCGGGATCGGCACTTGCACTGAGCTGCGAGCCGGAGCCAGGCCACTCTGGATAATCAGCAACACATCGCTTTCATCGGCTTTCGCTGGCGGTTTGTCGAGATTGCGCAGGGCCTTTTGCAGCAAGGGCATGTCCGGCCGCAGTTCGATCGCCTGACGATAACCGGCCGCCGCGAGGGCGCGCTCGCCGAGGGCTTCATAGGTGAATCCGGCCAGATAGTGGCTGAACGCACTTTGGTAGCCGTTTTTCAGCTCAACGACCTGCGGCGCATCAAGCAAGGCGACCGGGTAGCCTTCCAGTTCTTTGTAATGGAGAATTTTGCCCTGAGCTTTCGCCTGTTCCTCGGCCGCTTCGTATTGCTTTTCACGCTGGCGGGCGATCAATGCTTCGCGTTCGTGGGTTTTCCTGATGTCTGCGCGGGCGCCGGCAAAGTCATTGACGGATAGCTGGTTCAAGGCCATTTGCGTAGTCAACATGACCTTTTCGTAATCGTAGCCTTCATAGCGCCGCAGCTTGTCGTTGACCAGCATCGTGCCCATTTCATCACCGAAACGGGCCAGTAATTTCATCGCGCCGGACGGGTTGGCTTCCTCGCGCTGGAAGATCATCCGGTCGGCATTGCGCCAGGCGTCCTGGCTGTCGGGCAGGGCACTGCCAGCGCTGAGGATCGCGCCTTTTTCCAGGTAATACAGCAGATCCTTGTCTTCCCACGGGTTGTTCATTTCCACCAGTGCCAGAGCCCCGGTCAGATTGCCCCGGGTCATTTGCTCGGTGGTCTGCTGCATTTCAAGATCGTAGTTGCGATAAGCGGCACAACCGCTCAACTGAACAGCGACGCAAAGCAGCAAAACGAACGGAAGACTCCGCATTGAGGTTGATTCCTTGCGCGCAAATGCTCTGGGGCGGGCAGTATAAAGTGGATGATGGCAAATGGCTGCGATCTTGATCGAACGTGTCGAGGCTCAATCGGCAGCGGGTAGTGCGGCAATACTCGGCGACAAACGCTGCTGCCGTCTGCCGGGTATTTCCTGCCAATCAAAGCGAAACGCCGACAAAGCTTGAGAGAAATGTCTTCGAAGTGAACAATATGTAACTTCGCATTTCCATTTGAGATTCGTTCATGACTGCCTCGTCCCGATTGCTGGCCTGGCTGCTGTTCCCGTTATTGTCCCTGAGCAGCCTGCCGCTGCTGGCCGATACCGTGGAAGGCGCGCCGCAAGCGTTGCACCTGCTCGATTACATCAGTGCCGATTACCCGCCGACGGTCGCGGCAGGCAAAGTCATCGACGATGGCGAATACCGCGAGCAGCTGGAATTCACTCAGGTTCTGCAAGGCTTGATCACTGCATTACCGGCCAAACCGGAAAAAGCCGCGCTGGAACAGGGCGTGGAGTCTTTGCACGCCGCCATCACTGCGAAGCAGGACGGTGCCGATGTCGCCCGTCAGGCCCGACAGCTGGGGGCGAAACTGGCGGTGGCTTATGAAGTCAGCCAGGCACCGATCATCACCCCGGACCCGACACGCGGTGCGCCGTTGTATGCGCAGAACTGCTCGGTGTGCCACGGCGACACTGGCGCGGGCGACGGCCCGGCCGGCGTCGGTCTGACCCCTGCGCCAGCCAACCTGCGCGATGCTGCGCGCATGGATCACCTGAGCCTGTACGCGATCTACAGCACCCTCGGCCAAGGCGTCGAAGGCACCGACATGCCGGCGTTTGCCGATCAGCTCGATGATCGCCAGCGCTGGGATCTGGCCACCTACATCGCCGGCTTCAGTGCCGATGCGGCGGCCGCCAAGTCCGACAAGGTCTACAACATCGCCGACCTGGCCCGCCAGACCCCGGCCGAGGTGCAGGCTGCCGAGGGCGCAGAGGTCGCGGCGACGTTCCGTGCCCAGCGCGCACAACCACCGCAGGTCAAACGCGGTCCGGCGCAGTTGCTCGATTACACCGCCGCCACGCTGGACAAGAGCCTCGCGGCCTACCGCGCCGGGGAACATGATCAGGCCTATGACCTGTCGGTAGCGGCATATCTGGAAGGCTTCGAGCTGGTCGAAAGCTCGCTGGACAACGTCGATGCCAACGTGCGCAAGGACACCGAAAAATCGCTGATGGCTTACCGGCAGTCGCTGCAGGACGGTCTGCCGGTCGAGCAGGCCGAGCAGCGTCTGGACGCGGCCAAGGCCAAACTCAAGGAGTCCGCCGGTCTGCTGGGCAGCGATGGTCTGAGCTGGTCGCTGAGTTACATCTCCGGTCTGCTGATTCTGCTGCGCGAAGGCCTGGAAGCGATTCTGGTGCTGGCGGCGATCCTCGCCTTCTTGCGCAACACCGGTCAGCAGTCAGCGGTGCGCAGTGTCAACGTTGGCTGGGGCCTGGCGTTGCTGGCGGGCTTGGGCACCTGGGCGCTGGCGGCGTATGTGATCGATGTCAGCGGTTCGCAGCGTGAGTTGCTGGAAGGCGCCACCGCGCTGTTTGCCAGCGTCATGGTGTTGTGGCTCGGCGTGTGGATGCATGACCGCCGTCACGCGGCGGCCTGGCAGGATTACATCAAGAGCAGTCTGGTCGGCGGCGGTGGTCGTTTCGGCTTTGCGATCCTGGCGTTCTTCTCGGTCTATCGCGAATTGTTTGAGGTGATTCTGTTCTACGAAACCCTGTGGCTGCAGGCCGGGCCTGCCGGGCACAACGCGGTGCTGGCTGGCGGTGCCACGGCGCTGGTGCTGCTGGTCGGTCTGGCCTGGGTTATCCTGCGCGGCTCAGCGAAACTGCCGCTGACGCTGTTCTTCAGCATCAACGCCGCGCTGTTGTGCGCGTTGTCGGTGGTGTTTGCCGGGCATGGCGTCAAGGCCTTGCAGGAAGCCGGGATCTTCGGCACACGGCCGGTGGCGTTCTTTGAATTCGACTGGCTGGGGATCCATGCCGATGCCTATTCGCTGACCGCGCAGGTGGTGGCGATTGTGGCGATTGCTGTGCTGTATGGGCGTAGTTGGGTGGCGGAGAAGCGTCGGGTTTCGGCTGCATAAAGGCATTCGCTGCGCTCATATTCGCGAGCAGGCTCGCTCCCACAGGTTCGGTATGTATCCTGTGGGAGCGAGCCTGCTCGCGAATTTTTTGGAGGCAAGAACATGCGTGTATGGATCGATGCCGACGCCTGTCCGCGGGCGGCGAAGGATCTGGTGGTGAAGTTCGCGTTAAAGCGCCAGTTCGAAGTGGTGCTGGTAGCCGGGCAGCCGCAGACCAAACCGGGGCTGGCCATCGTCAAACTGATCGTGGTGCCGAGCGGGCCGGATGCGGCGGATGATTATCTGGTCGAGCATGCGGTGCCGGGCGAACTGGTGATCTGCAGCGATATTCCGCTGGCCGATCGGCTGGTGAAGAAGGGCGTGGCGGCGCTGGATCCGCGCGGCAAGGAGTTCGATGCGCAGAACATGGGTGAGCGTCTGGCAGTGCGTAACCTGTTCACCGACCTCAGAGAGCAGGGCCAGATGAGCGGCGGGCCGGCGCCGTTTGGCGAACGCGAGAAGCAGGCGTTTGCCAATGCGCTGGATCGGATCCTGACCCGACTCACCCGCACGCCCTGAGTCTTGCACAATCGCTGTGGGAGCGAGCCTGCTCGCGAAATCTGTGTGTCATACAACCTGATGTTGGCTGATACAACGCATTCGCGAGCAAGCTCGCTGCCACATTTGGTTTCATCTACGGCGAGGGATCAAGCGTCGTTTTCGTGAGTCAGTTCGAGCACGCGGTCGACCAGTTTGTTGATCCCCGAAGCCGCTTCACTGATGGTCTGCGCCAGCATGTACGCCGGGGTGGTGACCAGTTTGCGCGCCTTGTCTTCGACGATTTCGGTCACAGCGCACTCTTCGTGGGTGGCGCCCATTTTGTTCATGGCCGCAGCGGTGTCGGCGTCGTTGCCGATGGTGCAGGTCACGCCCGGGCCATAGATTTTCGCTGCCAGCGCCGGGGAGATGCAGATCAGCCCGACCGGTTTGCCCGCTTCGGCAAATGCTTCGGCCAGGGCGAGCACTTCAGGTTGCACGGTGCAGCCGGCGCCTTCGATGGCGAAGTTCGACAGGTTCTTCGCCGCGCCAAAGCCGCCGGGCACGATCAGCGCATCGAAGTCTTCGACGTCGGCGTCGCGGATATCCTTGACGTTGCCCCGGGCAATGCGCGCCGATTCCACCAGTACGTTGCGCGATTCCGGCATTTCTTCGCCGGTCAGGTGGTTGATCACATGCAATTGCGCGATGTTTGGCGCGAAGCACTGCACCTGCGCGCCGCGCTGGTCGAGGCGCAGCAGGGTGATGACACTTTCCTGGATTTCGGCGCCGTCGTACACGCCACTGCCGGACAGGATCACTGCAACTTTTTTGCTCATGGGCTTCTCTCCAGATTCATGGCGCTCAATGTCCCTTAAATCGTCGCGCGTGGCCATAGGGGCATGGCTGACGCGCGCGGGAACAGAGCGCTCTCTCAATGGATCGCAACGGCGGCGGGGTGTTCATTATTTGCCTTGAATGCGCATGGCAGTCGCCAGCGAATGGCTTATTCGGCTGGCGTTTTCGGCCCGGCAGGAGGGGTCGCTTCGGCCTGGCGCAACTGCTCTGCTTCGGCGGCCTTGGCGAGCTGCTCGTCCTGATAGATTTTCTTCGCCAGTTGCGCATTCTTGAAGCGGCGCCGCAGCCACAGGCCCAGGCCGAGGATCAGCAATGCGCCGAGCACCCACAGCTCGTACTTCTTGATGCTGCCGAGCATGCCTTCCAGCACTGCGCCGAAGTGGTAAGCCGCCGCAGCCAGCGCGGTGGCCCAGATCGCCGCGCCGATGCCGTTGAGCAGCAAGTAACGTCCCGGTGGATAACCGGACAGGCCGATCGCCACCGGCATCACCGTGCGCAGGCCATAAACGAAGCGGAAGCTCAGGACCCAGATGTCCGGATGTTTGCGGATGTGCTCCAGCGCGCGGTCGCCCATCATCTGCCAGCGCGGTTTGCGCGCAAGCAATTTGCGCCCGTGCTTGCGCCCCAGGAAGTACCACAGCTGATCGCCGGCATAACTGCCGAAGAACGCCACGACCACCACCAGGTTGATGTCCATGTATCCACGGAACGCAAGGAAGCCTGCGAGCACCAGAATGGTTTCGCCTTCGAAGAACGTGCCGAGAAACAAGGCAAAGTAGCCAAAGTCGTGCAGAAATTGTTGGAGCATTGTCTGGGTGCTGGCGAAATGAACGCGCAGCCTAACCCTTCGGGCACATTCATGAAAGTGTCCAAATGTGTCTCGACGTGAACATTTCCTACATCGACAATGGATTGCGGCTACCTGTCACAGAGCACACATAACTGTCATCTGTTAGTCATAATGGCCGTCTATAACTGTCACGCTCGCCCGTTTGCCCGGGCTCAGGAGTCTGCCGTGAGCTTTACCCCCGCCAATCGTCTGTTCCCTGCCACTCGTCTGCGTCGCAATCGTCGTGATGATTTTTCGCGGCGCCTGGTGCGTGAAAACGTATTGACGGTCGATGATCTGATTCTGCCGGTGTTCGTGCTCGACGGTGAAAACCGCCGCGAAGCCGTGGCCTCGATGCCGGGCGTCGAGCGACTGAGCATTGATCTGCTGCTTGAAGAAGCGGCGAAGTGGGTCGAGCTGGGCATTCCGGCGCTGGCGCTGTTCCCGGTTACCCCGCCTGAACTGAAATCCCTCGATGCCGCCGAAGCCTGGAATCCCGAAGGCATCGCCCAGCGCGCCACTCGCGCCCTGCGTGAGCGGTTCCCGGAGCTGGGCGTGATCACTGACGTGGCGCTGGACCCGTTCACCACCCACGGTCAGGACGGCATTCTCGACGAAGACGGCTACGTGCAGAACGACATCACCGTCGATGCGCTGGTGCGTCAGGCGCTGTCCCATGCCGAAGCCGGCGCGCAGGTGGTGGCGCCGTCGGACATGATGGACGGTCGCATCCAGGCGATTCGTGAGGCGCTGGAAATTGCCGGCCACGTCAACGTGCGCATCATGGCCTACTCGGCCAAATACGCCAGCGCCTACTACGGCCCTTTCCGCGATGCCGTGGGTTCGGCGTCGAACCTCGGCAAGGCCAACAAGGCCTCTTATCAGATGGACCCGGCCAACAGTGACGAAGCGCTGCACGAAGTCGGTGCCGACTTGTCCGAAGGTGCGGACATGGTCATGGTCAAACCGGGCATGCCCTACCTGGACATTCTTTTTCGCGTCAAAGATGCCTTCAAGGTGCCGACCTTCGTCTATCAGGTCAGTGGCGAATACGCCATGCACATGGCCGCTATCCAGAATGGCTGGTTGAGCGAAGCGGTGATCCTCGAGTCACTGACCGCCTTTAAACGTGCCGGTGCAGATGGCATCCTGACTTACTTTGCCGTTCGTGCCGCTCAATTGTTACGAGAGCAGAAATAGCCCTCCCAGGAACATTCCATGAATACCGAAGGACTCACTGAAGTTGCCGTAAAAGAAGCTCAGCCGGTGGTCGAGCAAATCACCGAAACCCCGCCGGAACTGGAGCCTGCGCCACCCGCGCCGGTTGCCGAAACCGCTGTGGCGGTACCGGCGATCGCCATTCCCGGCCTGGATGACAGCAGCCTGTACATCCACCGCGAGCTTTCGCAATTGCAGTTCAACATCCGCGTGCTGGAACAGGCGCTGGACGAGTCCTACCCGTTGCTGGAGCGGCTGAAGTTCCTGCTGATCTTCTCCAGCAACCTCGACGAATTCTTCGAAATCCGCGTCGCCGGGCTGAAAAAGCAGATCACTTTTGCCCGCGAGCAGGCAGGCGCTGACGGCTTGCAGCCGCATCAGGCGCTGGCGCGGATCAGCGAACTGGTTCACGGTCACGTTGACCGCCAGTACGCGATCCTCAACGACATCCTCCTGCCGGAGCTGGAAAAGCATCAGGTGCGCTTCATCCGTCGGCGCAACTGGACGACCAAGCTCAAGACCTGGGTTCGCCGCTATTTCCGCGACGAGATCGCGCCGATCATCACCCCGATCGGCCTCGATCCGACGCACCCGTTCCCGTTGCTGGTGAACAAGAGTCTGAACTTCATCGTCGAGCTCGAAGGTATCGACGCCTTCGGTCGCGACTCCGGTCTGGCGATCATTCCGGCACCGCGTCTGCTGCCTCGGATCATCAAGGTGCCGGAAGAAGTCGGCGGCGCCGGCGACAACTATGTGTTCCTGTCGTCGATGATCCACGCCCACGCCGATGACCTGTTCCAGGGCATGAAGGTCAAAGGCTGCTACCAGTTCCGTCTGACCCGAAACGCCGACCTGGCGCTCGATTCCGAAGACGTCGAAGACCTCGCTCGCGCCCTGCGTGGCGAGCTGTTCTCGCGGCGTTACGGTGACGCGGTGCGTCTGGAAGTCGCCGACACTTGCCCGAAACACCTCTCGGACTATCTGCTCAAGCAGTTCAACCTGAGCGAGACCGAGCTTTACCAGGTCAACGGCCCGGTCAACCTGACGCGTCTGTTCAGCATCACCGGCCTGGACAGCCATCCGGAGCTGCAATACACGCCGTTCACCCCGCAGATCCCGAAACTGCTGCAGAACAGTGAAAACATCTTCAGTGTGGTCAGCAAGCAGGACATCCTCTTGCTGCACCCTTTCGAGTCGTTCACCCCGGTGGTCGACCTGCTGCGTCAGGCCGCGAAAGACCCGCATGTGTTGGCCGTACGGCAAACGCTTTACCGCTCCGGCGCCAACTCGGAAATCGTCGATGCGCTGGTCGACGCCGCGCGTAACGGCAAGGAAGTCACCGCCGTGATCGAGCTGCGTGCGCGCTTTGACGAGGAATCCAACCTGCAACTGGCCAGCCGTCTGCAAGCGGCCGGTGCGGTGGTGATCTACGGCGTGGTCGGCTTCAAGACCCACGCCAAGATGATGCTGATCCTGCGCCGTGAGGCTGGCGAAATCGTCCGTTATGCGCATCTCGGTACCGGCAACTACCACGCCGGTAACGCCAAGCTTTACACCGACTACAGCCTGCTGACCTCCGACGACGCTTTGTGCGAGGACGTCGGCAAACTGTTCAGCCAGTTGATCGGCATGGGCAAGACGTTGCGCATGAAAAAGCTGCTGCATGCGCCGTTCACCCTGAAGAAGGGCATGCTCGACATGATTGCCCGCGAAACCCAGTTCGCCCTCGAAGGCAAACCGGCGCACATCATCGCCAAGTTCAACTCGCTGACCGATCCGAAGATCATCCGCGCGCTGTACAAGGCCAGCCAGTCCGGCGTGCGCATCGATCTGGTGGTGCGCGGCATGTGCTGCCTGCGTCCGGGCATCGCCGGGGTCTCGCACAACATTCATGTACGCTCGATCATTGGCCGCTTCCTCGAGCACACGCGGGTGTTCTACTTCCTCAACGGCGGCGACGAGCAGATGTTCCTTTCCAGTGCCGACTGGATGGAGCGCAACCTCGACAAGCGCGTCGAGACTTGCTTCCCGGTGGAAGGCAAGAAGCTGCTGACCCGCGTCAAGAAGGAGCTGGAGCTGTACCTGACCGACAACACCCACAGCTGGAGTTTGCAGTCGGACGGCCGCTACATCCGCAACACGCCCACCGGCAACCAGAACCCGCGCAGTGCGCAGGCGACGTTGCTGGAGCGGTTGGGCAGCCCGATCTTGCCGGTGAGCAGCTGACCGTCAGCCCAATAAAAAAGGCGATCCCTCGGGATCGCCTTTTTTGTACCTACAGTGATTCCGACCTGTGGCGAGGGGATTTATCCCCGTTGGGCGCGAAGCGACCCCTTGAGTCAAAATCGGGCCTGCTGCGCAGGCCAGCGGGGATAAATCCCCTCGCCACAATCAGTGTCAATGCACCGTGAGGACGATCCCCACCCGCGTCAACCAGTCCGCCTCAAGCCCGAAATCCGCCTGGGTCAGCTGATTTTCATCCAGCCAGTTCTCCGGGAATTCCACATCGAGATGGTCGCCATTGGCATGCAGCGCCACCTGCGGCATCGCCTGGGTTCCGCGAATGTGATGGAACAGAATGGCGAACCGCAGCAGCACGCACAGGCGAATCAGCTTGATGCCGTCATCGCCGAATTCGGCGAACTTGTCCTTGGGAATATTGCGCCGGTGCCCGCGCACCAATAGCGCGAGCATCTGCTGATCCTCGCGGGAGAAGCCGGCCAGATCGGAGTGCTCGATCAGGTAGGCGCCGTGCTTGTGGTAGTGATAGTGAGCGATGTCGAGGCCGACTTCGTGTACTTTCGCCGCCCAGCCGAGCAGTTCGCGCCAGATGCCGTCATCCAGCTCCCAGTCGACGGCGACCTGATCGAACGCGTGCAGGGCCTTGCGCTCGACCCGCGCCGCCTGTTCCAGATCGACGTGATAGCGCTCCATCAGCGAGGTCAGGGTGCGTTCGCGCACGTCTTCGTGATGATGGCGGCCGAGCAGGTCGTAGAGCACGCCTTCACGCAGCGCGCCTTCACAATGATCCATGCGTTGCAGTTCGAGGGCGTCGAAGATCGCTTCGAGAATCGCCAGGCCCGCCGGGAAGATCGCGCGGCGGTCAGGCTTGATGCCTTCGAAATCGATCTTGTCGGCGTCGCCGAGCTTGAACAATTTGCGCTTGAGCCACGCCAGGCCTTCGGCGTTGACCTCGCCGCTGCCGTGGCCGCCAGCCTTCAGGGCCAGGCCGATGGCGCGAATCGTACCGGAGGAGCCGATGGCTTCATCCCAGGTCAGGCGATGCAGGGCGTGCTCGATGCTCATGATCTCCAGGCGCGCCGCCGTGTAGGCCTGGGCGTAGCGCGCCGGGGTGATCTTGCCGTCCTTGAAGTAGCGCTGGGTGAAACTCACGCAGCCCATTTGCAGGCTTTCGCGCAGCAACGGCTCGAAGCGCTGGCCGATGATGAATTCAGTACTGCCGCCGCCGATGTCGGCGACCAAACGTTTGCCTGGGGTGTCGGCGAGTGTGTGCGAAACGCCGAGATAGATCAGGCGCGCTTCTTCACGGCCGGAGATGACTTCTACCGTGTGGCCGAGGATTTCCTCGGCGCGGCGGATGAACTCGCCACGGTTGCGTGCTTCACGCAGGGCGTTGGTGCCGACGATGCGCACGGCGCCGAGCGGCATACCGTTGATCAGTTGGGCAAAGCGCTTGAGGCAATCGAGGCCGCGCTGCATCGATTCTTCGTTGAGCTGGCGCGCATCGTCGATGCCAGCGGCCAGTTGCACCTTCTCGCCGAGGCGCTCGAGGATGCGGATTTCGCCGTTCTGGGCCTTGGCCACGACCATGTGAAAGCTGTTGGAGCCCAGGTCGATTGCGGCGATCAGGGACAGATTCTTGGCTTGGGATTGCGGCATGGTCAGGGGGTCTCGGTCGATAACCCCGACATCGTGCCACGATCAAACGCTGGCGCCAACGCACATGGTTCAAACCGCCGGAGCGCGCACCCCGAACCTGATCGTTCCCACGCTCCGCGTGGGAATGCCTCACCGGACGCTCTGCGTCCGCTTTTGGGACGCGGAGCGTCCCTGGCTGCATTCCCACGCGGAGCGTGGGAACGATCAACAGGACAGAGGGCCTTTCAGGCTGTCGCTTCCACCGTGCCAATAAAGTTCGCCAGCTCGACCGTCTGCGGATTGGCAAACAACACCTTCGGATCGCCCACCTCATGCACCTTGCCATGGTGCATGAACACCAGTTTGTCGCCCACCTCTCGGGCAAAGCGCATCTCGTGGGTGACCATGATCAGCGTCATGCCTTCCTTGGCCAACTGCCGCACCACGCTGAGCACTTCATTGACCAGTTCCGGGTCCAGTGCCGAAGTGATTTCATCGCACAGCAGCACCTTCGGCGACATCGCCAAAGCCCGGGCAATCGCCACCCGCTGTTGCTGCCCGCCGGACAGGCGATCCGGGAAAGCATCGAATTTCTCCCCGAGCCCGACTCGCTCGAGCATTTCGCGCGCCAGTTCGGCAGCCTTGGCCTTGGGTACTTTTTGCACCACTTGCGGCGCGAGCATGACGTTCTCCCCGACGGTCAGGTGCGGGAACAGGTTGAACTGCTGGAAGACCATGCCGACCTTCTGTCGCAGGCTGCGCAGATCAGCGCGGGCGGCGTCGAGGTATTCGCCGTCGACTTCGATCACGCCGTCGTTGATCGACTCCAGGCCGTTGAGTGTGCGCAACAGAGTCGATTTGCCCGAGCCGCTGCGGCCGATGATCGCCACGACCTGGCCTTCCTCGACGCTGAGGTCGATGCCTTTGAGTACGTGGTGATCGCCGTAGTATTTATGCAGGGCGGAAATTCTAAGCAGAGGCATGCAGTCTCCTTTCCAGGTAGCGCGCACTGAGGGACAAGGGGTAGCAGAGCAGGAAGTAGCCGAGGGCGACGAGGCCGTAGACCATGAACGGTTCGAACGTGGCATTGGCGAGCATGCCGCCGGTCTTGGTCAGTTCGGTGAAGCCGATGATCGAGGTCACCGCTGTGCCTTTGACCACTTGCACCGAGAAGCCTACGGTCGGCGCCACGGCGATGCGCAGCGCTTGCGGCAGAATCACGTAGCGCAATTGCTCGAGCGGATTGAGCGCCAGGCTCGACGAAGCTTCCCACTGACCGTGGGGAATAGCCTCGACGCAACCGCGCCAGATCTCCGCCAGATAGGCGCTGGTGAACAAGGTCAAAGCGATCGCGGCGGCCATCCACGGCGAAATCTCGATCCCGGCCAGCGCCACACCGAAGAACACCAGAAACAGCTGCATCAACAGTGGCGTGCCCTGAAACAGCTCGATCCAGGTGCGGGCGATGCTGCTGGGCAGCGTGTTCTTGGAGATTCGCATCACCAGAATCAGCAGGCCGACGAGGCCGCCGCCAATGAACGCCACCAGCGACAGCGCCAGCGTCCATTGCAGGCCGGTGAGCAGGTTGCGCAGGATGTCCCAGAAAGTGAAATCGCTCATTGGCTGCTCCTCGAAATGAACCGCCGGCCGAACCAGTTGAGCAATTGGCGGATCAGCTGCGCCATGCACAGGTAAATCAGGGTGGTCAGCGCGTAGGTTTCAAAGGCGCGGAAGTTGCGTGACTGAATGAAGTTGGCGGCGAAGCTCAATTCTTCCGTGGCGATCTGCGAACACACCGCCGAACCGAGCATGACGATGATGATCTGGCTGCTCAGCGCCGGCCAGACCTTGCCCAGCGCTGGCAGCAGGACGACGTGGCGGAACGCTTCGAAGCGCGTCATCGCCAGTGCCGCTGCCGCTTCCAGCTGCCCGCGCGGAATCGCCTGGATGCCGGCGCGGATGATTTCGGTCGAATAGGCGCCAAGGTTGATCACCATCGCCAGCACCGCCGCCTGCCATTCGGAAATCTGCACGCCGAGCGACGGCAGGCCGAAGAAGATGAAGAACAGTTGCACCAGAAACGGCGTGTTGCGGATCAACTCGACGTAGACGCCGAAGATCGCCGAGAACGGGCGAATCTGCCAAGCTCGCACCAGCGCGCCGACAATGCCCACGCCAACCCCGAGCAGCGCGCCAATGGCGGTCAGCTCAAGGGTGAACAGTGCGCCGCGCAGCAGTAGGTCGGTGTTTTCTACCACCGGCATAAAATCGAACTGATAAGCCATGAAGGTCTCCCGCGCAGTCGATCAGAGATCGGCCGGCAGCGGCTCTTTCAGCCAGGTCTGCGAGTTCTTTTCCAGTGCGCCGTCAGCCTTGGCGGTGTTGAGGATGTCGTTGACCTTGGCCAGCAACGCCGCTTCGTTCTTGTTCACACCGACGTAGACCGGCGAATCCTTGAGCTTCACTTTCAGCGCCGGCACGCGCTTGGGGTTCTTCTCGCTGATGGCCACCATCACTACGTTGCCGCTGGCGATCAGATCGACCTGGCCTGCCAGATAAGCAGCGATGGTCGAGTTGTTGTCTTCGAAACGTTTGATGGTCACGCCTTCGGGGGCGACTTTGCTCAGCTCGATGTCTTCGATGGCGCCCCGGGTGACGCTGATGGTCTTGCCCTTGAGGTCGTCGAGGCTGGTGATCGCAGCGTCTGGCGGACCGAACACGGCGAGGTAGAACGGCGCATAGGCGCGGGAGAAGTCGATGACTTTCTCACGCTCGGGGTTTTTGCCGAGGCTGGAAATCACCAGATCGACTTTGCCGGTGGTGAGGAACGGGATGCGGTTGGTGCTGTTGACCGGGGTCAGTTCAAGTTTGACCTTGAGTTGGTCAGCGAGCAGTTTCGCCGTGTCGATATCCAGGCCGCGCGGTTTCATGTCCGGGCCGACCGAGCCGAACGGCGGGAAGTCCTGGGGCACGGCGACTTTCAGCGTGCCGCGTTTGACCACGTCGTCCAGACCGTCGGCGTGAGCGGGGGCCTGGCACAGCAGCAGGCCGGCAAACAGGGAAGCGAGGAGGGCGCTGTAACGCTGGGTCATGGACAATCTCCGGATCGGCGGGAAGTGGTTGCTGCGATCGGACAGAGCATGGGCCGTGCCAACAGGCGGATTTCGCCCCGGCAGGCCGCGGCATCAGCGGCTTGGTTCGGTCTTACTGGTCTGAACAGTCAACTCGGTTTTCGCACTGCGATGGCGCATCGGCAGTGCGCGCCGAACCCCGCTGGGGCACGACTTGCCGGACTCGACGAATAGCTTTACAACTAGCCGCACCTTGGCCCTGACGCGTCCGCACATCATGAATTCGATCTCCCGCGCCGTACCCGAAGTGGCGCTGCAAGCGATCCGCAAACTGATCACCGAACAGGGCTTCGGCGCTGGCGATGCGTTGCCTTCGCAACGGGATCTGGCGCTGCAACTGGGCGTCAGTCGGGCATCGTTGCGTGAAGCGCTGTCGTCGCTCAGTGCACTGGGCGTGGTCAGCATTCAGCCGGGCAAGGGCGTGTTCGTGCAGTCACCGGTCGAATTGTCGCGCGGCGACAACGCGCCAGGCTGGTCGTTTGCGGCGCAGGCATCACCGCTGGATATCTTTCAATTGCGCTATGCGCTCGAAGGGTTTGCAGCAGGGTTGGCGGCGGTGACGTTGAGCACGTTCGATCTGGATGCGCTGGAAGACAACGTTGCGGCCATGCGCGAGCAATTGAAGCTCGGCGACTTTGAGGCAGCGGCGAAACTCGACTTCGAATTCCACCGGCGCATCCTTCTTGCCAGCGGCAACCAGGCGATGCTGAGCATCCTCACCGCCAGCGCCGAGATCTTTCTCGAGAGCCAGAAACTGCCGTTCATCCGCGCCGAGCGCGCCATGGAAACCTGGCAGGAACATCGCAAGATCCTCCGTGCCCTGGCGCGCCGCGCGTCGGGGGCGGCGCAGAAAGCCATGCAGGAACACGTGCGCAACGCCGCCCTGCGCACCGGAATCGCCTTCATCGCTCCCGCCACGGCGTGACTTGAGCTATACCCAAACTCATCAAGGGCCATAGCAACACTCAATCATCTGCGGCTTCCTGAACAAGGGAAGGGCGGCTATGATGGGCCACGTTTTTTTGCTTACAACCTGGAGAATTCCATGAGCAGCGATCTGATCAAACACGTTAGCGACGCTAGCTTCGAAGCCGACGTACTCAAGGCCGAAGGCGCTGTCCTGGTCGACTACTGGGCTGAATGGTGCGGCCCTTGCAAAATGATCGCACCGGTTCTGGACGAGATTGCCGAGACTTACAAAGGCAAGCTGACCGTCGCCAAACTGAACATCGACGAAAACCAGGAAACCCCGGCCAAGCATGGCGTGCGTGGTATCCCGACGCTGATGCTGTTCAAGAACGGCAACGTTGAAGCGACCAAGGTCGGCGCACTGTCGAAGTCGCAGCTGGCGGCGTTCCTCGACGCCAACATCTGAGCGTCGCAGTAAAACGCTGAAAAAAAGCCCCGCAAATCGCGGGGCTTTTTGCGTATTCAGGGCTAGACGCTCCGAAACTCAGGTGGTACATTCGGCCCCGCACTGGTTTCTCCAATGCCCCCTGCTAGCCGTCGCCGACGCACTCCTTTTCGAATTAGTTCGCGATCCTGTCGCCTTCTCCGCGGCGCGGCCTCATTAAGCCAAAAGCTTAATTTCCCCCCCTCCATAAATGATTACGTCATTCCTATATGAATCTGACTGAACTCAAGCAAAAGCCGATTACCGAACTGCTCGAATTGGCCGAACAGATGGGCATAGAAAATATGGCCCGTTCGCGCAAGCAGGACGTGATTTTCTCCCTGCTGAAAAAGCACGCGAAAAGCGGCGAGGAAATCTCCGGTGATGGCGTGCTGGAGATTCTCCAGGACGGCTTCGGCTTCCTGCGCTCCGCAGACGCTTCCTACCTCGCCGGCCCTGACGACATCTACGTCTCGCCGAGCCAGATCCGCCGCTTCAACTTGCGCACCGGTGACACCATCGTTGGCAAGATCCGCCCTCCGAAGGAAGGCGAGCGGTATTTCGCCCTGCTCAAGGTCGACACGATCAACTTCGATCGTCCGGAGAACGCGAAAAACAAGATTCTCTTCGAGAACCTGACGCCGCTGTTCCCGACCGTGCGCATGAAGATGGAAGCCGGCAACGGTTCCACCGAAGATTTGACCGGTCGCGTGATCGACCTGTGCGCACCGATCGGCAAAGGCCAGCGTGGTCTGATCGTCGCACCGCCGAAAGCCGGTAAAACGATCATGCTGCAGAACATCGCAGCGAACATCGCCCGTAACAATCCTGAAGTTCACCTGATCGTGCTGTTGATCGACGAGCGTCCGGAAGAAGTGACCGAAATGCAGCGCACCGTGCGCGGCGAAGTGGTTGCCTCGACCTTCGACGAGCCGCCGACCCGTCACGTGCAGGTTGCTGAAATGGTAATCGAGAAGGCCAAACGCCTGGTCGAGCACAAGAAAGACGTGGTGATCCTGCTCGATTCCATCACCCGTCTGGCCCGTGCCTACAACACCGTGATCCCGAGCTCCGGCAAGGTCCTGACCGGTGGTGTCGATGCCCACGCCCTCGAGAAGCCGAAGCGTTTCTTCGGTGCCGCGCGTAACATCGAAGAAGGCGGCTCGCTGACCATTATCGCCACCGCGCTGGTTGAAACCGGCTCGAAGATGGACGAAGTGATCTACGAAGAGTTCAAGGGTACCGGCAACATGGAACTGCCTCTGGATCGCAAGATCGCCGAGAAGCGTGTGTTCCCGGCCATCAACATCAACCGCTCCGGCACCCGCCGCGAAGAGTTGCTGACCGCCGACGACGAACTGCAGCGCATGTGGATTCTGCGCAAGCTGCTGCACCCGATGGACGAAGTCGCCGCCATCGAGTTCCTGGTCGACAAGCTGAAAACGACCAAGACCAACGACGAGTTCTTCTTGTCGATGAAACGCAAGTAATACGCTGGCGTTTCAACAAAAGGACGCTCCCGCGAGGGGGCGTTTTTTTTGCCCCGAAAAATCTCGGGCCCATCACGGATATCTGTTGATGGGCGGATTTTGCGGCGTCGGCAGCGCACTCCCGAGTTCGAGGCCTGCGCCTTCGCCGCAGCGCGGGGGCCACAATCGAGCAATGACGGGCTGCTGTTTGCCCCTCAGAGCAGGTAGGATGTACGCCTATTTTGAGGGTGCCATCGTCAATGAAATTCAAGGATCTTCGGGATTTCGTGCAGCAGCTTGAGCAGCGCGGAGAGTTGAAACGCATCCAGATTCCCGTCTCGCCGGTGCTGGAGATGACTGAGGTGTGCGACCGCACGCTGCGGGCCAAAGGCCCGGCATTGTTGTTCGAGAAGCCCACCGGTTACGACATTCCGGTGCTCGGCAACCTGTTCGGCACCCCCGAGCGCGTGGCTATGGGCATGGGCGCCGAGTCGGTCAGCGAACTGCGCGAAATCGGCAAGCTGCTGGCCTTTCTCAAGGAGCCGGAGCCCCCGAAGGGCTTGAAGGACGCGTGGTCGAAACTGCCGATCTTCCGCAAGATCATTTCGATGGCGCCGAAAGTCGTCAAAGACGCGGTGTGCCAGGAAGTGGTCATCGAAGGCGACGACGTCGATCTGGCGATGTTGCCGGTGCAGACCTGCTGGCCCGGCGACGTCGGCCCGCTGATCACCTGGGGTCTGACGGTCACCAAAGGTCCGAACAAGGAACGCCAGAACCTCGGCATCTACCGCCAGCAAGTGATCGGCCGCAACAAGGTGATCATGCGCTGGCTCAGTCACCGTGGCGGTGCTCTCGATTTTCGCGAGTGGTGCGAGAAGCACCCGGGCCAGCCGTTCCCGGTGTCCGTGGCCCTTGGCGCCGATCCGGCGACGATTCTCGGTGCCGTGACGCCGGTACCTGACAGCCTCTCCGAATATGCTTTCGCAGGGCTCTTGCGCGGCAATCGCACGGAACTGGTCAAGTGCCGTGGCAACGATCTGCAAGTGCCGGCCACCGCCGAAATCATTCTTGAAGGCGTGATTCATCCCGGCGAAATGGCCGACGAAGGCCCGTATGGCGACCACACCGGTTACTACAACGAAGTCGACAGCTTCCCGGTGTTCACCGTCGAGCGCATCACCCACCGGATCAAACCGATCTACCACAGCACCTACACCGGGCGGCCGCCGGATGAGCCGGCGATTCTCGGCGTGGCGCTGAACGAAGTGTTCGTACCGATTCTGCAGAAGCAGTTCCCGGAGATCACTGACTTCTACCTGCCGCCGGAAGGCTGCTCGTACCGCATGGCTGTGGTGACGATGAAGAAGTCGTATCCGGGGCATGCCAAGCGCGTGATGCTCGGCGTCTGGTCGTTTTTGCGACAGTTCATGTACACCAAGTTCGTTATCGTCACTGACGACGATATCAACGCCCGCGACTGGAACGACGTGATCTGGGCCATCACCACGCGCATGGACCCCAAGCGCGATACGGTGATGATTGATAACACGCCGATCGACTATCTCGACTTCGCCTCGCCGATTTCCGGCCTGGGCTCGAAAATGGGCCTGGATGCCACCCACAAGTGGCCGGGCGAAACCACCCGCGAGTGGGGCCGCGTGATCGTCAAGGACGACGCCGTCACCCAACGGATCGATGCCATCTGGAATCAGTTAGGAATAGATTGATGCGTGTAACCCTGCAGCCTTCCGGAGCAGTGCTCGAAATACAGCCCGGTGAGCGGATTCTCGACGGTGCGCGGCGCCTGGGCTATGACTGCCCGCAAAGCTGCCGCAACGGCAATTGCCACGTGTGTGCAGCGCTGCTGGTCGAAGGCCGCGTCGAGCAGGCCGGCAAAGTCCACGATCATGGCGAGTTCTACACCTGCATCGCCGCACCGCTGGAAGACTGCGTGCTGCTGTGGGATGGCGTGCTCGCGCTGGGTGAACTGCCGGTGCGCAGCCTGTCGTGTCAGGTCATCGAGTGTCGCGAGGTCGGCGGCGACACCTGGCGCGTGCGTCTGCGTGCGCCAGCAGGCAAGCCGCCGCGCTATCACGCCGGGCAATATTTGATGATCGAGCGTGAGAACGGTGAGAAATCGGCGTTCTCCATGGCTTCGGCGCCCCACGGCGGACGTGATCTGGAAATCCATGTGCTGGCGCGCGAAACCAGTGCGTTGAACCTGATCGAGCAGCTGCAACGCAACCCGATGGTGCGTGTCGAGCTGCCGTTCGGTGACACACATCTTGCGGAGCTGCCCGACGGTCCGCTGGTGTTGATCGCCGCCGGCACCGGCATGGGCCAGATTCACAGTCTGATCGAACATTGCCGCGCTGAAGGTTTCAAGCATCCGGTGCATCTGTACTGGGGCGTGCGCCGCCCGGAAGATTTTTATCAGATCGAGCACTGGGATGAATGGCTGAAGCTGCCCAATCTGTTCCTGCACAAAGTGGTCAGCGACCAGTGTGGCTGGGAAGGGCGCTGCGGAATGTTGCACGAGGCGGTTTGTGAGGATTTCCCCGATCTGAAGGCGCTGCACGTCTATGCCAGCGGTTCGCCGGCGATGGTTTACGGCACTCTGGATGCGCTGGTCGAGGCGGGCATGGACGCGCATCAGATGCGCGCCGACGTCTTCGCCTACGCGCCGCGCTCCTGAGACTTATAACTTGGTATATAGCCGATCGGTATTTATCTAATTAGGCAAATACCGCTAGGTTATATATCGATCAGGCAATTAAGCAGTGGCACTTAATTTGCCTTAAAACATATGTGCCTTATTGTTACAGCGGTGCGTTCTATTAAGTAATTCTTCACCCGCGGGGAGCTGAACGCTATTCGCCATGAGCGCCATTGAAAACGCAATTCTGAACCTGGCTTACCCTCCGCGGCTCGATCTTGGGCCGCAGCTGACGCACGAACAACTTCTCGCTTCCATGCAATCGACCATGGCGCGCCACAAGGGCGGGCCGGTGTGGCTGTTCGCCTATGGCTCGCTGATCTGGCGGCCGGAATGCACGGCGGTTGAGCGCATGCGCGGTCGCGTGCATGGCTATCATCGCGGCTTGTACCTGTGGTCCCACGAGCATCGGGGTACCCCGGAAATGCCCGGTCTGGTGTTCGGTCTGGATCGCGGCGGTTCATGCAGTGGCTTTGCCTACCGCTTGCCGGAAGACAATCTCGATACCGCGCTGTATGCGCTGTGGAAACGCGAGATGCCGTTTCCCTCGTATCGCCCGCACTGGCTCAATTGCCGGCTCGAAGATGGCACTCAGGTGCAGGCCTTGGGATTCGTTCTGGAGCGTCACCTGCCGAGCTATGCCGGCAACTTGCCGGATCATGTGCTCAGCCAGGTGTTCGCCAGCGCCAGCGGGCGTTACGGCACCACTCGCGATTATGTCGAGCAGACCGCGCACGCCCTGCGCAGCCACGCCATGCCAGACCGCAATCTGGAGGCGCGGCTCAAGCGCTGTAAATCACACAGCGATCAGGCGACCGCTTCACGGCTCTGACTGGCGACTTGCTTGTGCCACAGCGTTGGCGCAAGGAAGGCCATCGCCAGCAGGCAAGCGCCGACCAGCAGCACGAAACCGCCATCCCAGCCGAAGTGGTCAACGGTGTAGCCCATCGCCGCACTGGCCGCGACCGAACCCCCAAGATAACCGAACAGACCGGTGAAGCCCGCTGCGGTACCGGCGGCTTTCTTCGGCGCCAGTTCCAGCGCTTGCAGGCCGATCAGCATCACCGGGCCGTAGATCAGGAAGCCGATCGACAGCAGGGCGATCATGTCGACCATCGGATTGCCGGCCGGATTCAGCCAGTACACCAGAGTCGCCACAGTCACCAGGGCCATGAACACCATGCCGGTCAGGCCACGGTTGCCACGGAAGATCTTGTCCGACATCCAGCCGCACAGCAGCGTGCCCGGGATGCCTGCCCACTCGTAGAAGAAATAGGCCCACGAGGTCTTATCCACGGTGAAGCCCTTGGCTTCCTTCAGGTACGTCGGCGCCCAGTCCAGCACGCCGTAGCGCAGCAAGTAGACGAAGACGTTGGCCAGAGCGATGTACCAGAGCATTTTGTTGCGCAGCACGTATTTGACGAAAATTTCCTTGGCGCTGAATTCGTCTTCGTGGCTGGCGTCGTAGCCTTCCGGGTAGTCGTTCTTGTACTGCTCGATTGGCGGCAGGCCGACTGATTGCGGGGTGTCACGCATGGTGATGAAGGCGAACACAGCAACCCCCAATGCGACTGCTGCCGGGACGTAAAACGCCGCATGCCAGTCATTGAACAGGCCCATGCCGATCAGGAACAGCGGGCCGATCAGACCGCCGCCGACGTTATGCGCCACGTTCCACACCGACACCACGCCGCCGCGTTCCTTCTGCGACCACCAGTGCACCATGGTCCGCCCGCTTGGCGGCCAGCCCATGCCCTGCGCCCAGCCGTTGATGAACAGGAGGATGAACATCATCGTCACGCTGGACGTTGCCCACGGCGCGAAACCGAAAATGAACATCACCCCGGCCGAGACCAGCAGACCGAACGGCAGGAAGAAGCGCGGGTTGGAACGGTCGGACACCAGGCCCATGAGGAACTTGGACAAACCGTAAGCGATGGCGATCGCCGACATCGCCAGACCAAGGTCGCCACGGCTGTAGCCTTCATCGATCAGGTACGGCATAGCCAGGGAGAAGTTCTTGCGCAGCAGGTAGTAACCGGCGTAGCCGATAAAGATACCGGCGAAGATCTGCCAGCGCAGGCGGCGGTAGGTGCTGTCTATTTTTTCTTCAGGCAATGGAGCCTGATGTGCGGCAGGACGAAAGAAAGCAAACATTCAAGAGCTCCAGTTTTCTTGTTTTGACTGCGGATGCGAATGTTACAGTTTCGTTACCGAAAATAGCATCGCTTCACGTCGGCAAAACAGCGGAAATTTGGGCAGATGAACGTTCCTTTATGAACATGTCGCTCTGAGACAAGTACGCGGCGCTGAGGGAATGGTGGCTCGGGTGGGTTTCTGCGGTTTTGCGCATGGGAGAGGTAGACCTCAACGCTAAAGCGATCCGGATGGTTGCTCCGGATCGCTCCATGTTGTTAACGAACCTGAACGACAACCTTGCCCACAGCCTTGCGCTGGCCGAGATCATCGATTGCCTGCGCGGCATTGCTCAGCGGATACACCTGCGATACCAGCGGTTTGAGTTTGCCCTCGGCAAACCAGCTGAACAGCTGCTGGAAGTTGGCTGCGTTGTCCTGGGGCTGGCGTTGGGCAAAAGAACCCCAGAACACGCCGAGCACCGCCGCGCCTTTGAGCAGGGCGAGGTTGACCGGCAGTTCCGGGATGCGTCCGCTGGCGAAGCCGACCACCAGCAGGCGACCGTTCCAGGCGATGGCGCGGATGGCCTGGTCGAACAGGTCGCCGCCGACCGGGTCGTAGATCACGTCGGCGCCCTGGCCGTCGGTGAGGCGTTTGATCTCGTCCTTGAGGCTGGCTTCGCTGTAGTTGATCAGTTCATCGGCGCCGGCAGCCTTGGCCACCGCGAGTTTCTCGGCACTGCTGGCGGCGGCGATCACCCGGGCGCCCATGGCTTTGCCGATCTCCACCGCGGCGAGGCCGACGCCGCCCGACGCGCCGAGCACCAGCAGGGTTTCGCCCGGTTGCAGTTGGGCGCGTTGCTTGAGTGCGTGCATCGACGTGCCGTAGGTCATGCTGAATGCAGCGGCAATGTTGAAGTCCATCGACGGTGGAATCGGCAACACGTTGTAGCCCGGCACCGCCACCTGCTCGGCAAAACTGCCCCAGCCAGTCAGGGCCATGACCCGGTCGCCGACTTTCAGATGGCTGACCTTTTCCCCGACTTCACGCACCACGCCCGCCGCTTCACCGCCCGGCGAAAACGGGAAGGGCGGTTTGAACTGGTACTTGCCCTCGATGATCAGCGTGTCCGGGAAATTGACTCCGGCAGCGTGCACGTCCAGCAGGATTTCATTCTTCTTGGCGACAGGACTGGCGACGTCTTCCAGCACCAGCGATTCGGCAGGGCCGAAGGCTTTGCACAGCACGGCTTTCATCAGGGCTATTCCTTTGGGAGTGATGGCCGATAAGTGTAGGTGTGTGAATCAACGGGTCAACGAGCATGCCCGGCCCTGATAGTCAGCCATAAGCTTGTGCTTGCGCGGCGGGTCGTTATGCTAGGCCGCAAACCGGATAAGGAGCGAATTGTGAAAGCGTGGATCATGTTGTTGCTGGCCCTGTCTCTGCCTGTGGCAGCACTGGCCGAAGAAGCCAAAGAAGGCGAGGCGCCGAAGGTCAATTACATCACCCTGAGCCCGCCGTTCGTCGGCAACTATGGCCTGGACGGCACCGCCAAGCTCAAGGTCTACAAGGCCGATGTGGCATTGCGTGTGACTGGTGAAGAGGCGACCAAACTGGTCAAGGCCAACGAGCCGCTGATCCGTAATCAACTGGTGGCGTTGTTCACTCAGCAGTCGACCGAGGCGATGGGCAGCATCGAGGGCAAGGAAAAGCTGCGTCAGGAAGCGTTGAAGCAGACCCAGCAGGTCATGAATGACGAGACCGGCAAGCCGGTGGTTGAGGATCTGTTGTTCAACAACCTGATCATTCAGTAAGTCATTCGCCGTCCGGGCAGGCCTCTTCGCGAGCAGGCTCACTCCCACATTGGACTGCATGTTCCTGTGGGAGCGAGCCTGCTCGCGAAAGCTATTTATCAGGCAAAAATGAATCAGGGTTTGAGCGCGATGACTGCCGCCCACTGCTCCGCCGTCACCGGCATCACCGACAACCGCGAGCCCTTCTGCACCAGCGGCAGCTCCGCCAGCGCCGTCTGCTGCTTCAGATAATCGAGCTTCAACACCCGTTTGAACGTCTCGACATGCTCGACATCGATCGCGCTCCAGGCATTTTTTTCTGCAGTAGCCTTCGGATCGAAGTAATGGCTGTCGGGCTCCAGCGCCGTCGGATCGGGATACGCTGCTTCGATAATTTTGCCAATCCCGGCAATCCCCGGCTCGGGGCAGCTGGAATGGTAGAAAAAGAACTCGTCACCAACGGCCATCGCCCGCAGGAAATTGCGCGCCTGATAGTTGCGAACCCCGTCCCAGCGCGCCTTGCCGAGCTTTTCCAGACCCTTGATCGAGAGTTCGTCGGGCTCTGATTTCATCAGCCAGTAGGCCATGTGGTGTGCTCCTGAAGCGGTCATTGGGCAGGTTGTCGGGCAATTTTATGACAAACCGACAGTCGGTTGACGTCAGCGTTTGCGCACAGGTTCACGTTGCCGCAAAATGCCGGCCTTTAAAGCTTGACGCTGCTGCACGGCCTACGAACGGAAACCGCTGCTGTCATCGTGATGATGTGCCTTGAGGGGGGCAATCGATGAAACGCAAACCGGATTTGCTATGGACTTTGGTAATTTTGTTTGGCCTGGGCGTGGTGACCACCGGTTACGCGCAGAGCCTGTGGGCGAACAAGACCGACGCGCCGATTGAAGTGGCGCAACAGGTGCAACAGTCGACCGCTTTCAAACGCTGAACCTGTCTCTTCGACGCCGCTGTTCCATGCGGCGTCTACTCTGCGAAATACCACGCCTTGTCGGTAACCGTGCCTTGTAACGGGACATCCCAACTCGCCTGCGCCAGACGTTCGACCTTCTGACACTCATGGGCCAGGCCCAGCAGCGTCGGCTTGCGCCAGTTATTGCGGCGGGCCAGATAGGCGAGGCTGCGATCATAAAATCCGCCGCCCATGCCCAGGCGCCCGCCGACATCGTCAAACCCCACCAGCGGCAACAGCACCAGATCCAGCGCCCAGACCTTGCGTTGCCGAGCCAGATTGGCCCGGGGCTCGAGGATGCGGAAGCGATTGGGCGTGAGCTTTTCGCCGGGGCGGATGCGCTGGAAGACCATTTTCGTTCGTGGCCACGCGCTGAGTACCGGCAGATAAGTCGCCTTGCCACGACGCTGGGCTTCGCGCAGCAGCAGGCGCGGATCGATTTCACCGTCGGTGGGCAAATACAGAGAGATATGTTTCGCCCGGCGAAAGTGCGGGTCTTGCGCCAATTGCCGGAACAGGCCTTTGGCAGCCCGGCGTTGTTCGCCCGGCGTCAGTGCGCGGCGCGCCTTGCGCAGCAGGCGGCGGAGTTGCGGGCGGGGCAGCAGCGCGGGTTCGGTCATGGTTCGGCTTCGGCAGGTGGATGCAAAAACGTACGCATAAAAAATCCGATGTCGGCATACACCGACATCGGATTCGAATCAGGCTCCCCGGATGAACCGCTGTCAACTCAGCCCTTGAACCCGAAAGTTCAAGGTGGAAGAAGCAGTAGACTTTAAGGCTTTCCGTCTAGCGGACATGCACACCAGCCCAACGTGCAACTTCCAGGGTAGTGCGAATCGGCTCCGGGACATCGTCAACTGGCAAGCACCCCAGGGAGTGCCGCGAGTATACCTCAAGCTGTCAGTCGAATCAGCCCTTGGCGGTGTTCTGATCGTCGGCCAGGACCAGATCGACACGATCGAGCAAGTCGCGTACCTGTTCGCGGGTCGAACCGCTGGCCTGGATGTCCGGGCGCTCTTCTTTGTGCAACAGGTCGTGGGTGATGTTCAGCGCGGCCATCACGGCAATGCGGTCGGCGCCGATGACTTTGCCGCTGCTGCGGATCTCGCGCATCTTGCCGTCCAGGTAGCGGGCGGCGCTGACCAGATTGCTGCGTTCTTCCGGCGGGCAGATGATCGAATACTCTTTGTCGAGGATCTGCACGGTAACGCTATTGCTTGAACTCATGAGTCTTGCTCCAGGGCCTTGAGGCGCGAAATCATCGATTCGACCTTACGCCGGGCGATTTCGTTTTTTTCAATGAGGTGAGCGCGTTCCTCGCGCCAGGTTTTTTCCTGAGCTAGTAAGAGTGCGTTTTGACTCTTAAGTTGCTCGACTCGGCCAATCAGCAGTTCGAGTCTGGCCATCAGCGCTTGCAGGTCGGTGTCTTCCATTGGGTCCACGTGTTCGTCTGATGGGTGGTAACTGGCGGACAGCCTTTAATGGTCTTGGCGGGGCTGTCGATGTAGGATACAAGGCCTTCATTCTAGACATAGCGCCGTCTGGCGCCTAGCTGCCCATGACCATTGCGAATTCCCCGTACCAAGCCTTTGCCACCCTGCTGACTGCCAGCGGCCACAACGTCTCGCCTGCCGAACTGCACGGCGTGCTGCTCGGGCGCAGTTGCGCCGGGGCCGGCTTCGATCACGAAGGCTGGCTGATCGACGCCGCCGAACTGCTCGAAGGCGACATCCAGGACAACGTCCGCAACGCCCTGATCGGCCTGCAGGAGATGGTCAAAGGCGAGCTGACCGGCGACGACGTCACTGTCGTGCTGCTGCTGCCGACCGACGATGCACCGCTGGCCGACCGCGCTGCCGCACTGGGCGAGTGGTGCCAGGGCTTCCTCAGCGGTTTCGGTCTGACCCGCCGTGCTTATGCACTGAGTGACGAAGCCAACGAAGTGCTGCGGGATCTGGCCGCCATCGCTCAGGTGCAGGACGCGCTGGAAGAATCCGAAGACGGCGAATCCGACTACATGGAAGTCATGGAATACCTGCGCGTCGCGCCGTTGCTGCTGTTCTCGGAAACCAAAAAAGCCGATGTGCCGCCAGCCGCCAAGCCGTCGCTGCATTAATCGCGTGCCAGGGAAAGCCATCTGCCCATGACCCATATCCCCAAAGCGGAATACAGCCGTCGCCGCAAGGCCCTGATGGCGCAGATGGAACCCAACAGCATCGCGATCCTGCCCGCCGCCGCGGTGGCCATCCGCAACCGCGACGTCGAGCACGTCTATCGTCAGGACAGCGACTTCCAGTACCTCAGCGGTTTCCCCGAGCCACAAGCCGTCATCGTCCTGATGCCCGGCCGCGAGCACGGCGAGTACATCCTGTTCTGTCGTGAACGCAACGCCGAACGCGAATTGTGGGATGGCCTGCGCGCAGGGCAGGAAGGCGCGATCCGCGAGTACGGCGCCGACGACGCCTTTCCGATTACTGACATCGACGACATTCTTCCCGGCCTGATCGAAGGCCGCGACCGGGTGTATTCGGCGATGGGCAGCAACCCTGAATTCGATCGGCATTTGATGGACTGGATCAACGTGATCCGCTCCAAGGCGCACCTCGGCGCGCAGCCGCCGAATGAATTCGTTGCCCTGGATCACCTCCTGCACGACATGCGCCTGTATAAATCGGCGGCAGAAGTGAAGGTGATGCGCGAAGCCGCGCGGATTTCGGCGCAGGCGCATATCCGCGCGATGCAGGCCAGTCGTCCGGGGCTGTATGAATACAGCCTCGAAGCCGAACTGGATTACGAATTCCGCAAGGGCGGGGCGAAGATGCCGGCCTACGGTTCGATCGTCGCCGCCGGGCGCAACAGCTGCATCCTGCATTACCAGCAGAATGACGCGTTGCTCAAGGACGGCGATCTGGTGTTGATCGACGCCGGTTGCGAGATCGACTGCTACGCCAGCGACATCACCCGCACCTGGCCGGTCAATGGCAGGTTCTCGCCGGAGCAGAAGGCGATCTACGAGTTGGTGCTGGCTTCGCAGGAAGCGGCATTCGCCGAGATTGCCCCCAACAAGCACTGGAACCAGGCGCACGAAGCCACGGTGCGGGTGATCACCGCAGGTCTGGTCAAGCTTGGCTTGTTGCAGGGCGAGGTTGACGAGTTGATCGCCAGCGAAGCCTACAAGGCTTTTTATATGCACCGCGCCGGCCACTGGCTGGGCATGGATGTGCATGACGTTGGCGAGTACAAGGTCGGCGGCGAATGGCGCGTGCTGGAGGTCGGCATGGCGCTGACCGTGGAGCCTGGCATCTACATCGCGGCGGACAATCAGAACGTGGCGAAGAAATGGCGCGGCATTGGCGTGCGCATCGAGGATGACGTGGTCGTGACCCGATCCGGTTGTGAAATACTCACTAGCGGCGTGCCGAAAACCGTCGCCGAGATCGAAGCGCTGATGGCACAAGCAAGGACACACGCAGCATGAGTCGAGTCAATCTGGCAATCATCGGTGGCGGTCTGGTCGGCGCCAGTCTGGCGTTGGCGTTGCAGGCCGGCGCCAAGGCGCAGGGCTGGAAGATCGTCCTGATCGAACCGTTCGCCCCCGGCGACAGTTGGCAGCCGAGCTACGACGCCCGCTCTTCGGCGCTGTCGTTCGGCTCGCGGCAGATTTATCAGCGCCTGGGCGTGTGGCAGGAAATTTCCCGCCGCGCCGAGCCGATCAAACAGATTCACGTCTCCGACCGTGGCCGCTTCTCCACCGCGCGCTTGTCGGCGATGGAAGAGGGTGTGCCAGCGCTCGGTTACGTGGTGGAAAACGCCTGGCTCGGCCAGTGCCTGTGGCAACACCTCGACAAAGACGTGATCACGTGGCGCTGCCCGGCGGAAGTCACGCGCATGGAGCCGTTGGCCGATGGCTATCGCCTGACCCTCAACGATGAAACCACCCTTGAATGCGACCTCGCGGTGCTCGCCGATGGCGGCCGCTCCGGGTTGCGCGAACAGTTGGGCATCAACGTGCGCACGCGCCCGTACAACCAGAGCGCACTGATCGCCAACATCACCCCGAGTGAAGCGCACAACGGCATGGCCTTCGAGCGCTTTACCGATGAGGGGCCGATGGCCCTGCTGCCGCTGCCGGACAATCGCTGCGCACTGGTGTGGACGCGGCTGGGCATGGACGCGCAGCGTCTGACTGAATTGAGCGAGCGTGATTTTCTCAGCGAGCTGCAAGGCGTATTCGGTTACCGCCTCGGCACTTTGAAACAGGTCGGCGCACGGCATCTTTATCCGCTGTCACTGATCGAAGCTGAAGAACAGGTGCGCTCACATCTGGCCGTGCTCGGCAACGCCGCACACAGCCTGCACCCGATCGCCGGCCAGGGCTTCAACCTGTCGCTGCGTGACGCCGATGCATTGGCTGCCGCGCTGCTGGCCAGCGACAAGCCGCTGGGCGACTTCGCCACGTTGCAGGCCTATCGCGAACGGCAGCGCCTCGATCAGGACCTGACCGTGGGCTTCTCCGATCAGGTCACGCGCCTGTTCGGCAGCAGCCAGCCGCTGGTGTCGCTGGGGCGCAATCTCGGCCTGCTCGGCCTCGACCTGCTGCCGCCAGCCAAACGCTGGTTCGCCCGGCAGGCGATGGGCCTGGGAACCCGTCCGGATGCTTGAGTGGCTGAGCAAAAAATTCGGCAAGGCACGATTGATGCGCTGGGTAATGACCTTCTACCCGCCGTATCTCGGCGCCGGAGTGCGCGTTCGGCACATCAGTGACGACTTTCGCGATGTGCAGGTGTCCATGGGTTTGGGCTGGTACAACCGCAACTACGTCGGCACCCAGTTTGGCGGCAGTCTGTATTCGATGGTCGACCCGTTCTTCATGTTGATGCTCATGGAAAACCTCGGTCCGAAATACATCGTCTGGGACAAGGCCGCCGACATCGATTTCATTGCGCCGGGCAAAGGCCCGGTGTTCGCCCGGTTCAACATCGACCAGACTCTGCTCGACGAGATCCGCCGGCAGACCGCCAACGGCGAGAAATACCTGCCGCAGTTGCAGGTCGACATTCATGACGGCGCCGGCAACCTCGTGGCGCGGGTCGGTAAAACCCTTTACGTGCGGCTCAAGCCGCAAGCGAGACAGGCCTAAAGCATGGAAATGCGCGCAGATCTGCTGATTGTCGGAGCCGGAATGGTCGGCAGCGCCCTGGCGCTGGCGTTACAGGACAGTGGGCTGGAAGTGCTGCTGCTCGACGGCAGCCCGTTGAGCGTGAAGCCGTTCGATGCCGAAGCGGCGTTCGAACCGCGCGTCAGTGCATTGTCGGCGGCGAGCCAGCGCATTCTCGAACGCCTTGGCGTCTGGGACGGCATCGCCCAGCGGCGCAGCAGCCCGTACACCGACATGCACGTCTGGGACGGCAGCGGCACCGGGCAGATTCATTTCTCGGCAAGCAGTGTGCATGCCGATGTGCTCGGCCACATCGTCGAAAACCGCGTGGTCCAGGATGCTCTGCTCGAGCGTTTGCATGACTGCGACCTGGGCATGCTGGCCAATGCGCGGCTGGAACAGATGCGTCGCTCCGGCGATGACTGGCTGCTGTCCCTGGCCGATGGCCGCACCTTGCGCGCACCGCTGGTGATCGCGGCGGACGGCGCCAATTCAGCGGTGCGCCGTCTCACTGGGGTGGCGACTCGCGAGTGGGATTATCTGCATCACGCCATCGTCACCAGCGTGCGCTGCAGCCAGCCGCACCGCAAAACCGCGTGGCAGCGCTTTACCGATCACGGGCCATTGGCGTTTCTGCCGCTGGAACGTGATGGTCAGCAGGACTGGTGCTCGATCGTCTGGTCGACCACACCGGCTGAAGCCGAGCGCTTGATGGCGCTGGAAGAGACTGCGTTTTGCGCTGAGCTGGAGCGAGCGTTCGAAGGGCGCCTCGGTGAAGTGATCAGCGCCGACCCGCGTCTGTGCGTGCCGCTGCGTCAGCGTCACGCCAAACGTTATGTCGCTGAAGGCCTGGCCTTGATCGGTGATGCGGCGCACACCATTCACCCGTTGGCGGGGCAGGGTGTGAACCTTGGTTTCCTCGATGCAGCGGTGCTGGCGGAAGTGTTGCTGCAAGCGCATCAGCGCGGTGAGCGACTGGCAGACGTGAAGGTGCTGAGCCGCTACGAGCGTCGGCGTATGCCGCACAATCTGGCGCTGATGGCGGCGATGGAAGGCTTCGAGCGGTTGTTCCAGGCCGACCCGCTGCCACTGCGCTGGTTGCGCAATGCCGGGTTGAAGCTGGTCGAGCAGATGCCCGAGGCGAAGGCGCTGTTTGTGCGCGAGGCGCTGGGGCTGACCGGTGATCTTCCAGCTCTGGCAAAGCCCTGACCGCCTCATTGAGGCTGATGCCCCTTCGCGAGCAGGCTCGCTCCCACAGTTGAGATGCATTCCAATGTGGGAGCGAGCCTGCTCGCGAAAGCGTTCGCCCACTTACCGCAGTTTTGAGTCGTGCAACATCTGGTAACTCCTTCCCCCAGTGTTCGATTGTGGTGGTAAATGTGAGTCCTTATCATTTGGCCCACCTTTCCCGACCGTGAGACCACTCCCATGTTGGCACCCAAGCGTCTTCTGACCGCACTGGCCTTGACCCTGATCGGCAGCACCACTGCCCAGGCCGCCGATGAGGTGGTGGTTTACTCGTCGCGTATCGATGAACTGATCAAACCGGTATTCGATGCCTACACCGCCAAGACCGGGGTGAAGATCAAGTTCATCACCGACAAGGAAGCGCCGCTGATGCAGCGCATCAAGGCCGAAGGTGAAAACGCCACCGCCGACCTGCTGCTCACCGTCGATGCCGGCAACCTGTGGCAGGCCGAGCAGATGGGCATCCTCCAGCCATTCACCTCGAAAACCATCGACACCAACATTCCCGCGCAATATCGCTCGTCCACCCACGCCTGGACCGGCCTGAGCCTGCGCGCGCGGACCATCGCCTATTCCACCGAGCGGGTGAAGCCGGGTGAACTGACCACCTACGAAGCGCTGGCCGACAAGAATTGGGAAGGCCGCCTGTGCCTGCGCACGGCGAAGAAGGTCTACAACCAGTCGCTGACTGCGACCATGATCGAAGTCCACGGCGCCGAGAAGACCGAGAAAATCCTCAAGGGCTGGGTCAACAACCTGTCCACTGACGTGTTCTCCGATGACGTTGCAGTGCTGGAAGCGATCAACGCCGGGCAGTGCGACGTCGGCATCGTCAACACCTACTACTACGGTCGCCTGCACAAGCAAAAGCCTGAACTGCCGGTGAAGCTGTTCTGGCCGAATCAGGCCGATCGCGGTGTGCATGTGAATCTGTCGGGCATCGGCCTGACCAAACATGCACCGCACCCGGAAGCGGCCAAGGCCCTGGTCGAATGGATGACCACGCCTGAGGCACAGAAGATTTTTGCCGACGTGAACCAGGAATTCCCGGCCAACCCGGCGGTGGCGCCATCGGAAGAAGTGGCGGCTTGGGGCAAGTTCATTGCTGATACCTTGCCGGTAGAAGTGGCGGGCAAACGTCAGGCCGAGGCGATCCGGATGATGGATCGGGCGGGGTGGAACTGAGGCGTTTCGTGTAACTGTTGATCGTTCCCACGCTCCGCGTGGGAATGCAGCCCTCGACGCTCTGCGTCGTGCCGCTGAAAGCGTGACGCGGAGCGTCACAGGATGTGTGCCCACGCAGAGCGTGGGCACAATCATTTGAACGAGATTGTTTCCTTGGCCCACCCCGCCCAACGCCGCTGGTACCCCATCGTCTTCGCCATCGCCGCGCTGGTGTTGTTGCCGCTGAGCGTGCTGCTGCTGTCGTGGCAGACCATCGATCAGCAGATCTGGTCGCACCTGTGGCAAACCCAGATGCCGCGTCTGCTCGGCAATACCCTGACGCTGATCCTCGGCGTCGGTGTCGGCGTGACTCTGCTGGGTGTCAGCCTGGCCTGGCTGACCAGCCTCTGTGAATTCCCCGGTCGGCGCTGGCTCGACTGGGCGCTGATGCTGCCCTTCGCCATCCCTGCCTATGTACTGGCGTTCGTCTTCGTCGGCCTGTTGGATTTCGCCGGCCCCGTGCAGTCCCTGTTGCGCGAATGGTTCGGCAGCGGCCTGCGCCTGCCACGGGTGCGTTCCACCGGCGGGGTGATCGTGGTGCTGGTGCTGGTTTTTTATCCCTACGTTTATCTGCTGGCGCGTACCGCTTTTCTGGCTCAGGGCAAAGGTTTGATGGAAGCGGCGCGGGTGCTCGGCCAGTCGCCGTGGCAGGCGTTCTGGCGGGTTGCGCTGCCGATGGCGCGTCCGGCGATTGGCGCGGGCGTGGCGCTGGCGCTGATGGAAACCCTCGCCGATTTTGGCGCGGTGTCGGTGTTCAATTTCGACACATTCACCACGGCAATCTACAAGACCTGGTACGGCTTCTTCAGCCTGCCCAGCGCCGCACAACTGGCCAGTCTGTTGCTGCTGGTGGTGATGCTGGTGCTGTACGGCGAGCGCCGTGCGCGCGGGGCGAATCGGGCCAGCAATGAGCGGCCACGGGTGAAGGCGCTGTATCACCTGCGCGGGCTCAAGGCGTTCGCGGCGACAGGCTGGTGTGGATTGGTGTTCGCCTGCGCCTTCGTCATCCCGGTGCTGCAACTGATCGTGTGGTTCTGGCAGCGTGGACGCTTCGATCTGGACGAGCGCTACGCCGGACTGATTCTGCACACGCTGTACCTGGGTGCCATGGCGGCGCTGATCACCGTCAGCGTTGCGCTGTTGCTGGCGTTTGCCCGGCGCCTGGCACCGACCCAAGCGATCAACTCCGGGGTCGGTCTGGCCAATCTCGGCTACGCGTTGCCCGGTTCGGTGCTGGCGGTGTCGATCATGCTCGCCTTCAGTTATCTGGATCGTGAACTGGTGATTCCGCTCTCCGCCTGGCTCGGTGGTGCCGGCAAACCGTTGCTGCTCGGCAGCCTCGCGGCGTTGCTGATGGCTTATCTGGTGCGCTTCATTGCCGTCGCCTATGGGCCGCTGGAAAGCAGTCTGGCGCGTATACGGCCATCTTTGCCCGAAGCGGCACGTAGTCTGGGTGTCAGTGGGCCGCGACTGTTTTTCAAAGTGTATCTGCCGCTGCTGCTGCCCGGCACCTTGAGCGCCGCGTTGCTGGTGTTCGTCGATGTGCTCAAGGAAATGCCTGCGACCCTGCTGATGCGCCCGTTTGGCTGGGACACGCTGGCGGTGCGCATCTTTGAAATGACCAGTGAAGGCGAATGGGCGCGCGCCTCATTGCCGGCATTGACCCTGGTGCTGGTCGGGTTGTTGCCGGTCATCGGCCTAATCCGACGTTCGGCGCACCGAAACACTTAGTCGTCAGTCCTACATCATGCGGCTACAATGCGCGGCATTCGGTGCGGTTCGTCTGACAGACCCGTGCGCTGGGATCGGCTGCAAGCCTTATTCATCAAGGCTTTCCGCCGTATAGCGGCGGTCCGCACCCTCGCCACGCCCGGAAGGAGAAACCCATGGGACAGCGTACGCCTCTGTATGACCTGCACCTCGCGCTCGGCGCGAAGATGGTCGATTTTGGCGGTTGGGACATGCCACTGCATTACGGCTCGCAGGTCGAGGAGCACCACGAAGTGCGCCGCGATTGCGGGGTGTTCGATGTTTCCCATATGACCGTGATCGATGTCACCGGCGCCCAGGCCAAGGCCTGGCTCCAGCATCTGCTGGCCAACGACGTCGAACGACTGCACCGCCCCGGCCGGGCGTTGTACAGCACCATGCTCAATGAGCGCGGTGGCATCGTCGACGACATGATCGTCTATCGCCTCGACGACGCGTACCGGCTGGTGTTCAACGCCTCGACCCGCGATCAGGATCTGGCCTGGATGAACGCCCAGCTCGGCGCCTACGACGTGCAACTGCACGAGCGCGCCGAGCTGGCGATGCTCGCCATCCAGGGCCCGCAGGCCCGGCACAAGATTGCCGAACTGGTGACCCAGTCGCGCGCCACGCTGATCCAGCAACTCAAACCTTTCGAAGGCGCCATCGACGGCGACTGGTTCATCGCGCGTACCGGTTACACCGGCGAGGATGGCCTGGAAATCTGCCTGCCGGCCAATCAGGCGCCGGGTTTCTTCAACGATCTGGTCGGTGCGGGTATTTCGCCGATCGGTCTCGGTGCTCGCGACACCTTGCGGGTCGAGGCCGGAATGAACCTGTACGGTCAGGACATTCATCAGGACGTTTCACCGCTGGCCTCGAACATGGCCTGGAGCATCGCCTGGGAGCCGGCCTCGCGGCAGTTCATCGGCCGTGCGGCGCTGGAGGCGGAAAAAGCCACCGGCGTGGCGCACAAACTGGTCGGTCTGGTGCTGGAAGAGCGCGGGGTTTTGCGCGCTCACCAAGTGGTTCGCATCGCCGATGTTGGCGAAGGGGAGATCACCAGTGGTAGTTTCTCTCCTACGCTGAGCAAATCGATTGCCCTGGCGCGTGTTCCGATGGCAACCGCCGACCGCGCCGAAGTGGAAATCCGTGGCAAGTGGTATCCGGTGCGAGTGGTCAAACCGGCCTTCGTACGCCATGGCAAAACCTTGATCTAACCTTTTCTGGCGGGTATGACCGCTGACCAATTTCCGAGGAACCGAAGATGAGCGATATCCCTGCCGAACTGCGTTTTGCCGAAAGTCATGAATGGGCGCGTCTGGAAACCGACGGCACCGTCACCGTGGGCATCAGCGATCACGCGCAGGAAGCGCTTGGCGACGTGGTGTTCGTCGAACTGACCGAAGTCGGCAAGGTGTTCGCCGCCGGTGACCAATCCGGCGTGGTCGAGTCAGTGAAAGCCGCCTCCGACATCTACGCCCCGGTCAGCGGTGAGGTCATCGCGATCAACGAAGACCTGAGCGGCTCGCCCGAACTGCTGAACTCCGACCCGTACGGCGCGTGGATCTTCAAGCTCAAGCCAAGCGACAAGGCCGAGCTGGACAAGCTGCTGGATGCTGCGGCTTACAAGGCTGCCATCGGCGAGTAAGTCGCCGGCAACACGCAAAGCCCCGATTCGTCGGGGCTTTTTTATGGGTGACGAGTATCCCTTTGTGGGAGCGAGCCTGCTCGCGAAAGCGCCATATCAGTCAATGCCAAGGTTTCTGAAACACCGCTTTCGCGAGCAGGCTCGCTCCCACAGGGGCGGCGTGATCTTGAAAATTCGCCTGCTATGCTGGTTTGACCGTGTCGATTGACGCCAAGCGCCAGCCAGGAGAGCCCGTCATGTCCCAGTCGCCGTCCCTGAGCCAGTTACGCGATCCCGAAGCCTTTCTGCGCCGCCACCTCGGCCCGGATGCCGCCGAGCAGCAGGCGATGCTCGACAGCCTCGGCCTGGGCAGTCGCGCCGAGCTGATCGAGCAGACCGTGCCGCCGGGCATTCGCTTGAATCGCGCACTGGATCTGCCGCCAGCCCTCGACGAACAGACTGCGCTGGCGAAACTCCGCGGTTATGCCGAGCAGAATCAGCTGTTCACCAGCCTGATCGGCATGGGCTATCACGGCACCGTCACGCCGACCGTCATCTTGCGCAACGTGCTGGAAAATCCCGGCTGGTACACCGCGTACACCCCATATCAACCAGAGATCGCCCAGGGCCGGCTCGAAGCCCTGCTGAATTTTCAGCAGCTGACCATCGACCTCACCGGCCTGGAACTGGCCAACGCCTCGCTGCTCGATGAGGCTACCGCAGCGGCCGAAGCCATGGCTTTGGCCAAGCGCGTGGCGAAGTCGAAGAGCAATCTGTTTTTTGTGGATGAAAATTGCCATCCGCAAACCCTCTCCGTGGTACAGACCCGCGCCGAAGGTTTCGGCTTCGAGCTGATCGTCGACGCGGTGGATAACCTGGCGCAGCACGAGGTGTTCGGCGCGCTGCTGCAATACCCCGACACCCACGGCGAAATCCGCGATCTCGAACCCTTGATCAACCACCTGCACGCGCAACAGGCCCTGGCCTGCGTCGCCACCGATTTGCTCAGCTTGCTGGTGCTGACGCCGCCGGGTGAGTTGGGTGCCGATGTGGTGTTCGGTTCGTCCCAGCGTTTCGGTGTGCCGATGGGTTATGGCGGCCCGCACGCGGCGTTCTTCGCCAGCCGCGAGGAATACAAACGAGCGATTCCGGGGCGGATCATCGGTGTGTCGAAAGATGCTCGCGGCAACGTCGCGCTGCGCATGGCCCTGCAAACACGCGAGCAACACATCCGCCGCGAGAAAGCCAATTCGAACATCTGCACCGCGCAGGTGCTGCTGGCCAATATCGCCAGTTGCTACGCGGTGTATCACGGCCCGGAGGGTTTGAAGCGTATCGCCCAGCGCGTGCATCGCCTGACCTGCCTCCTTGCGGCGGGACTCGAGCGCAACGGCATCAAACGGCTCAACAGGCAGTTCTTCGACACGCTGACTCTGGAGGTCGGCGGTGCACAAACCGCAATCATCGAAAGCGCTCAGGCAGCGCAGATCAACCTGCGCATTCTTGGGCGCGGCCGCGTCGGTCTGAGTCTGGACGAGACCTGTGATGAACACACCGTGGCGAAGCTGTTCGATGTGCTGCTCGGCGCCGATCACGGCCTGAGCGTGGATGCGCTTGATGCGCAGGACATCGCCTCGGGAATTCCCGACGAACTCCAGCGCAGTACGCCGTACCTGCAACATCCGGTGTTCAACGCTCACCACAGCGAAACCGAGATGCTGCGTTACCTCAAACAGCTGGAAAACAAGGACCTGGCGCTCAACCAATCGATGATCCCGCTGGGCTCGTGCACGATGAAGCTCAACGCCACCAGCGAGATGATCCCGATCACCTGGCCGCAGTTCGCCCATCTGCATCCGTTTGTGCCGAGGGAGCAGGCTGTCGGTTACACGCTGATGATCGAGGAGCTTGAGCGTTGGCTCTGCGCGATTACCGGTTTCGATGCGATCTGCATGCAGCCCAACTCCGGCGCCCAGGGCGAGTACGCCGGGCTGCTGGCGATCCGTAAATATTACGAGAGCCGAGGGGAGGGCGCGCGGGATATCTGCCTGATTCCGTCGTCGGCTCACGGCACCAATCCAGCGTCGGCGCAGATGGCCGGGATGCGTGTGGTCATTGTCGAATGCGATGAGGCGGGCAATGTCGATCTGGATGATTTGCAGCTGAAAGCCGCGGAGGCCGGGAATAAGTTGTCGTGCCTGATGGCGACTTATCCGTCGACCCATGGGGTTTACGAGGAAGGCATCAGCGAAATCTGCGCAGTGATCCATCAGCACGGCGGCCAGGTGTATATGGATGGCGCCAATCTCAACGCCCAGGTCGGCCTGGCCAGACCAGCGGACATTGGCGCCGACGTCTCGCACATGAACCTGCACAAGACCTTCTGCATTCCTCATGGCGGCGGCGGGCCGGGCATGGGCCCGATCGGGGTTCGCGCGCATCTGGCGCCGTTCGTCGCCAATCATCCGGTGGTGCCGATTGACGGGCCGCTGGCACAGAACGGTGCAGTCAGCGCAGCGCCGTGGGGCAGTGCGAGCATTTTGCCGATCAGCTGGATGTATATCGTCATGATGGGGCCGCAACTGGCGGACGCCAGCGAGGTGGCGATTCTGGCGGCGAATTATCTGGCGCAGCATTTATCCGGCGCGTTTCCGGTGCTCTACACCGGGCGCAATGGCCGGGTGGCGCATGAATGCATTCTTGATCTGCGCCCGCTGAAGGCGCAGACCGGCATCAGCGAGGAAGACGTCGCCAAGCGGCTGATGGATTACGGCTTCCACGCGCCGACCATGTCCTTCCCGGTACCGGGTACGTTGATGGTCGAGCCGACCGAGAGCGAATCCAAGGCAGAACTCGACCGCTTCATCGCGGCGATGCTGAGCATTCGCGCCGAGATCAATGAAGTGCAGAAGGGCAACTGGCCGGGCGAAGACAATCCGCTCAAACGCGCGCCGCATACCTTGGCCGATGTCACTGGGATCTGGGAACGGCCTTACAGCATCGAACAGGCCATCACCCCGGATGCGCACACACGCTTGCACAAATATTGGCCGGCGGTGAATCGGGTGGATAACGTTTATGGCGATCGCAATCTGTATTGCGCGTGTGTGCCGGTGGATGATTACCGCTGACATTCAGCCTGTATGCAGTCATCGTGGGATCGAGCTTGCTCGCGAAAGCGTCGTGTCAGACGCCGCTTATTTTGGATGTGAAATTGCCTTCGCGAGCAAGCTCGCTCCCACAGGGTTTTGTATCGGGTTCAGAATCCGGGCAAAAAAATGCCGCTCGTTTGAGCGGCATTTTTTGTTACTCGGAAGCCACGGCGTTCTTCGCCAGAATCGCGTTCGCCAGTTCCATGTCCGAAGCCTGCAGGCCCGGGTTGTCGGCGCGTACTTTCTGCATCGCTGCTTCCAGGTACGGGCCACGGATGCCGCCGTCGCTGGCGACGAAGCTGCCGGCGTCGTCCTGGGCGGCGACGATCAGCTTGTGATCCTTGAACGTCAGGTAGGTCGAACCGGTGGTGGCGCCGGAGGAGATGACGTTACGCCAAAAGCTGTCCGCCATGGCCGAACCAACGGGAAGCGACAGCAGGGCCAAGGTGGCGACAGCGAGTTTGAGACGCATGATGAGGTGACTCCTGGGATTGACTACGGGGTTGGATAGCCGATCCCCCGATCCAGTTCCGTGCTGAATTATTTCAACTCACTTTGCGGCGTCACCCGCAGCACTTCTTCCACCGTGGTCAGCCCCGCCGCGACTTTCTGCGCGCCGGACAGGCGCAGGCTGCGCATGCCTTCCTTGAAGGCCTGACGCCTGATCGCGGTGAGGTCGGTATCCGGGGTGATCAGCGCTTTGAGGCTGTCGCTCAGTTGCATGATTTCGTAGACCCCGGCGCGGCCGCGATAGCCGGTGTCGCGGCATTCCAGGCATCCGATCGCCCGTTGCGCATTGCTCGGCAGCGGCGCCTGCCAGGGCCGGGTCAGGGTTTGCCAGTCTTCATCTTCGAGCGTCAGCGGCGCCTTGCAGTGCGGACATAAAGTGCGCACCAGACGCTGGGCCATGACCCCGAGCACGGTGGCTTTGATCAGGTAATGCGGCACACCGAGTTCGAGCAAACGGCTGATGGCGCTCGGCGCGTCGTTGGTGTGCAGGGTGGACAGGACCAAGTGCCCGGTGAGCGCGGCCTGAATCGCCATTTCCGCCGTTTCCAGATCGCGGATCTCGCCGATCATGATGATGTCCGGGTCCTGTCGCATCAGCGCGCGCACCCCGGCGGCGAAGGTCAGTTCGATGTTGTGCTGCACCTGCATCTGGTTGAAGGCCGGCTCGACCATTTCGATCGGGTCTTCGATGGTGCAGAGGTTGACCTCTGGCGTCGCCAGTTTTTTCAGCGTGGTGTACAGGGTCGTGGTCTTGCCAGAACCGGTCGGCCCGGTGACCAGAATGATGCCATTGGGCTGGCGGGTCATGTCCTGCCAGCGGCGCAGGTCGTCGGCGCTGAAACCCAACTGGTCGAAATTCTTCAGCAGCACTTCCGGGTCGAAAATCCGCATGACCATTTTTTCGCCGAACGCCGTCGGCAAGGTCGACAAACGCAACTCCACTTCGCCGCCGTCCGGGGTCTTGGTCTTGACCCGGCCATCCTGGGGTTTGCGCTTTTCCGCGACGTTCATGCGGCCAAGGCTTTTCAGGCGGCTGACGATCGCCATCGTCACCTGCGGCGGGAATTGATAGACGTTGTGCAACACGCCGTCGATGCGAAAGCGCACGGTGCCGTGCTCACGGCGCGGTTCGATGTGGATATCGCTGGCGCGCTGCTGGAAGGCGTATTGGAACAGCCAGTCGACGATGTTGACGATGTGCGCGTCGTTGGCGTCCGGCTCCTGATCGCTGGCGCCGAGGTTGAGCAGTTGTTCGAAGTTGCCAAGGTTGCCGCTCTGGGCGTCGGCATTGCTGGCACCGCTGACCGATTTGGCCAGCCGGAAAAACTCGACGCTGAAGCGCTGGATGTCGACCGGGTTGGCCACGACCCGTTTGATCGGCAGCTTCAATACGTGGGTCAGGTCAGCTTCCCAACCGCTGACGTAGGGCTGAGCGCTGGCCACGGTAACCGAGTCGCGGTCCACGGCGACGGCGAGAATCTTGTGGCGCTGGGCGAAGGCATAGGACATCAGCGGCGTGATCGCCGCGACATTGATTTTCAGCGGATCAATGCGCAAATACGGCTGACCGGCCTGTTGCGCCAGCCACAGGGTCAGGCTTTCCAGATCCAGATGTTTGCCCGGACGGCTGAGGTCGTCGAGTTGCTGGCTGGCGATGAATTCCAGCGGATGCATCTGCCCGTGAGCAGCATGGCGACGGCGGGCATTGAGCGCCTGTTCCGCCGCGTCCTGGCAGATGAAGCCTTGGGCGACCAGTTCCCGTAATACATCGTTGAGGTCCAGCCAGCGGTCCTGAGTGACAAATTGAACGGACATGCGGCTTTCCTTTTTAAGCGTCATGCGCAAAAGAATAGTCGTGGCTCTGCTGACCGTTGGGCCACTACCCGACGAAGCCGTTGCCGGATTTGTCAGCCGGCAGCCTGGGCGGCGCCTGCCACGCCGCGTCGGCGTTGTGCAGGTCCACTGTGCAGACGCTGATCAGGTTGCGCAGTTTCTCCGCGATCACTTGCGCGCGATGCCAGCTCAGGCCGCTCATGAGCAGATCGATCGACAGCAGATCGTCTTGCCGCTGCACGTTCACCTGCTCCGGCGTCAGAAACTGCAAGGCGAACAGATTCAGCACCCGCACCAGCAGATCCGGCTCGGCCTTGGCGAGGATCCGGTACTGCGCCAGGCAATGGGCGTTGTTGACGTTCCAGACATCGGCGCGGGTGGCGGGGCTGTTCACGGCTTCAAGGTGCGGCATTGGTGAATCTCCAGATCAGTGGAGAAATTTTTACATTCGGTGCGGGGTATTTCTTGGCTATGATCGGCGTCTGAGCGGATTTATCGAAAGAGTTGATTCGTGAAAGCTGATTTTTGAGGATTTTTTATGCACAGCGAGCTGGATGCCTACGACCGCAAGATCCTCGCCTTGCTCCAGGAAGACGCCTCGCTGTCGAGCGCGCAGATCGCCGAGCAGGTCGGCCTGTCGCAATCGCCGTGCTGGCGGCGGATTCAGCGGATGAAGGAGGAGGGCATCATTCGCGGTCAGGTGACCTTGCTGGATCGCAAGAAGATCGGCCTGAACACGCAGATCTTCGCCGAGATCAAACTCAACGCTCATGGGCGTTCGAACTTCACCGAATTCACCGAGGCGATTCGCGGCTTTCCGGAAGTGCTGGAGTGTTATGTGCTGATGGGGGCGGTGGATTTCATGCTGCGCATTGTCGCGGCGGATATCGAGGCGTACGAGCGGTTCTTTTTCGAAAAGCTGTCGCTGGTGCCGGGGATACAGGAAGTGAATTCGATCGTGGCGCTGTCGGAGATCAAGTCCACCACCAGCCTGCCGGTCTAGTGCGGATGGCCTTTGTGGCGAGGGGATTCATCCCCGCTGGGCTGCGCAGCGGTCCCCGCTTTTTTAAGAACGGGGCCGCTTTGCGACCCAGCGGGGATGAATCCCC